>NZ_JBNAIZ010000005.1:0-98252 GCF_052047875.1 Candidatus Pelagibacter sp. HIMB1521
TTCAACTATAAATTAGTAATAATAGAGAAAATTTATTTTTTATTTCATGTAATTAATAATTATATGAATAAATCTAAATCATTTGATCCACTTTGGGTTCCAATTATTTCTCAATATCAAAACACAAAAAATTTAGAGCTAGATGAAAAGCTTATTCAAAAACATATCAATTGGTTAGACCCATATGTAAAACAATTCTTGGTATGCGGGACTACAGGGGATGGGTGGGATTTAACTGATGAATTAATAATCAATTGGTTAGATATATTAAATGATAATTCTTTAATTAAAAAAGATAACAAAGTTTTATTTGGAGCATTTGGAAAAACAACAGAAGATGTTCTAAAACGGACAGATATAATTGAAAGATATATAATTAAAAATGGAACCTCTGCAGGATTTTTTGGATTAACTTTATGTGCTCCTGTTGATGAAAACATCAAACAAGAAGAAATTATTTCACATTTTAAACGTATTATTGAAAATACATATTTACCAATTTCTATCTATCAACTGCCTCAAGTAGTAAAATGCAATATTGAACCTGAAACATTAAAAATTTTAAAAGATAATTTTCACGATAGAATTCAATTATTTAAGGACACTAGTGGTGAGGATGATGTTGTTAATTCTGGAATTAATTTTAATGATTTAATATTTTTAAGAGGAGCAGAGGAAAATTATTTTGATCATTTACAGCCACACGGAAAATATGATGGATTTTTATTAAGCTCAGCAAATTGTTTTGGGAAAATTTTAAGAGAAATTTGTAATAATGTTGAACAGGGTAATTTTAGAGATGCAGAAAAGATGTCTCAAGAGCTAAGTGATATAATTAGAATTTCATTCTCAGAAGGTCAAAAACTAGATTTTGGAAACCCTTTTTCTAATGTAAATAAAGCTTTTGCTCATCTCTTGATTAATAAAGATAATCTTAGCTGCAAAACTTGTTTTGATAGAAATATACCTGGTGAGTTTCTAAATGATATGTTTTTATTATTAGCTAAATACAATTTAACAAAATCTTTAAACGTATAAATTAGATCTTAATTTTAGTATTTTCAGCCTATCAAAATTTGATGCATGATACGTCCTGGATAAAGCGTAAAAAAGCCTGTAAGAATTAAAGCAAAAAAATAAGTTGCGATCATTACTTGTTTGTGACGTTTAATATTACCAACTCTTACAAAGTAAATTCCAAGACCAAGAGAGAAAATTGTCCACAAACTCAATAAATGTATAGGACTATAATCTCCCCACATTTTTGTTTCGTGTATGAAAAAAGAGGTTATCGCTACAATCAGCATTAAGGCTACCCAAATACGACCTAACAATTTATGAATTGTTCCACCTTTTTTCATAGAAAGTTGAATACCACCTAAAATTATTGCAATCATTGCCATAATTGCATGAAGTGGTATAGGGTGTGCTTCATTGAATAATAAAGTCATGATCAAATTTTATCGAAATTTATTTGTAATTTTTATCTTACCATTTCTTATTACTATATCTCATACTTATGCTGCAACTGTAATTGTGAAAGTAAATAATATTGAGAAAAAAAGGTGAAATGCATTTAGCTATTTATGATGATGCAGAGGTATTTGAAAATGATGATGGTGAAAAAGGTGGTGCAGCAGAAGGCATTATTCAAGGTGTAATCGAAGATGTAGAAACTGGAAGTGTCACTTACACATTTGAATTACCAGATGGTACTTATGCTATCGGTATTTTTGTTGATAAAAACTACAATAATAAAATGGATAGAAATTTGTTTGGTGTGCCAAAAGAGCAATTTGGTTTTAGTAATAATGCCAAAGGTAAGTTTGGACCACCCTCATTTGAAGATGCTTCCTTTACTGTTTCAAGCGATATGAAACTTGAGATTAATTTATAAATTTCGGCGTACGAATTTGTTGAGATAAAAAAAATAATAAAAAATAACGATTTTAATAATTTCATTATTTTATTTTAAAGAGCCCTCTAGAACATATTTTAGAATTCTAACTACTTGTTTTTGATCTGAGGCAACTGCTGAGGCTGCAGCATCTACCTCTTTAAGAGCATGTTGATGATCATCACTATGAATAACTATAATAGATTTGTTTAATGCAGATGCATATCCAGCATCAAAAGCTGCGTTCCATTGTTTGTATTTTTCACCAAATTTAACAACGACAACATCGCTTTCTTTGATTGATTTTTTAGTTCTAATTGAATTGATATTGGCTCCTTTTCGATCTTTCCAAAAATTTTTCTCTTCAGGACCTAAGATTTCAACTCCACAATCGTCTGAAGATGCGTGATCAGTAACTGGAGATGAAAATTGAATGTCTAAATTTTGTTTTTTACATTCATCAATAATTTCATCTCGCCAATTTGTGTGAATTTCTCCTGCTAAATATACTTTCAACATCAACACCTCTTATTAAATCAATTAAAATTAATTAAAAATTTTTCAATAACTTTAACCGCTATTTGCATATCCTTTTCGATAGTAAATTCTTTTGGGTTATGACTTAAACCTTTTTGACTTCTTACAAAAAGCATTGAAATAGGACATAAATCAGACATTGCTGATGCATCGTGTGTTGCTCCTGACATCAATACAAATGGATTTAATTTTAAATTCTGAAATGATTTTTTAAGTGTACTCATAATTTTCTTATCACAACTAACAGCACTTTGATCGTAAGTTTTGTTTAAATTAAATTTAAGACCTCTTTTTTTGCAAATTAGCCCTATTTTTTTAGAAATCTCTTTTTCTACTTTTTTTCTTTTTTTATCATCGACACTTCTACATTCTACAAACGATAAAGATTTTGCAGGTATTGCATTTACACTATTTGGTCTATTCTCAATTGATGCCATCGTTGCTAAAAAGTTTTTATTTTTTTTAGCCAAATTTTCTACAGCATTAATTACTTCTGCAGTTGCAGCTAATGAATCTTTTCTAAGATGCATTGGAGTAGTACCCGCATGAGAAGCATAACCTTCGATTTCAAGTTTAAATCTAGATATTCCAGAAATACCATTCACTATTCCAACTGCTAAGTTTTTACTTTCTAGAACTGGTCCTTGTTCAATATGAACTTCAAAGAAGCCTAATAGATCTTTTTTATTTCTTTTTAATGAATTAATTTTTGATGGATTGCATCCAAAACTTTTTAAAGCTTGTTCAATAGAAATATTATTTTTATCTTTAAGTTTTAAATCTTTTTTATTAAACGTTCCTGCTAATGATCTTGGTCCCATTAATGCTGTTGGAAACCTAACACCTTCTTCATCTGCAAAAGCTAAAATTTCTACATTGTAAGGTAAAATAATTTTTTTTTTCTTTAATTCTTTTAAAGCTAAAATTGGAAGTATCACTCCCATGATACCATCATATCTTCCAGAGTTGTAACCGCTATCTTGGTGTGAACCTATCAATAATGTTTTAGCATTTTTTTTAGGACTGACGTATTTACCAATTAAAGTTCCAGCTGCATCTAAACTAATTTTTAATCCAGCATCACTCATCCATTGTTTTAAAAGATTGTTTGCAGATTTATGTTCTTTTGTAAAAGGTAACCTCGTAACACCTTCTGCAGGTTTTGAACATTTTGCAATTTTTTCAATATAATTTTGTATAATCATTATTTAGTTGGAAGTTTTTTTAACCACTCTTTATATTTAGTTTTATTAGTCATTTTTAGAATTTTTTCTAGTTTTACCAATGGATTTGTATCATGATCCACTCTTATATTTAGTGGTGGATTGTTTTTTTTAAAGACTAGTAATGCAGCAGACATCAATCCTCTTTTGTCGCTGCCAAACTTTTTGCCTATTTTAAGAGCTTCTAGCAATGTCTTAGCTAATGGCTCATTTTTAAACTTAAAATTATCCACAATTTTATTAATCACTTTATCGTTGGACAGCATATTTCCACTTACAATCAAATTTGGCATAACAATATGATTAAAGTATTTTGTATTTTTATTTCCTGTAAATGAAAAACCTTTGCCAGATATGTTTAAACAAGCAACTTGTCTGTAATGTTTTTGCTTATCATTTTTGATAACTTTATTGGTTGCTGTTGTCGGTGAATATTTATTTAGATTATTTAAAATGTTTTCACCCCAAATAGTGCTTGGATAAAAACCTTGTGATGCTGTAACACCTTTTTTTATATCTCCTCTTAAAACCCATCCTCCTACACAAAGATTTCCTGTAGCAGCGGCTCCACCTATTTCGCCCGTTTTTGGATTTCTAGCTAAAATTGAAAATGTCATAAAATGGGTACCCTACTACAAAATTGTTTTATTTTAATATTTTTTTTAACCAGAAAAAAACTGAAATGAACAAATGATCGGGTTGAATTCAAAATTATCAATTGTTAGGCTTTATTTATAATAAATATAACGATGGAGATAAAATGTTAAAAAAGTTAAGAACGTTTTTTATTAGTCTTTTATCATTAGTTTTCATAACTGGTTTTACAGTTGCATCTAACGCCAAAGTATTGGTGGTAGGTCAAATAGCTGAGCCAAAATCTTTAGATCCAAGTACAGTTACGGCTGTAAATGACTTTAGAATAGTAATGAATATCTATGATGGACTTGTAAGATATACAGACGGAAAATTAGAAGTTGAACCAGCTTTAGCAAAAAGTTGGGACATTAGTAGCGACGGAACAGTTTATACATTCAATTTAAGATCAGGAATTAAATTTCATGATGGATCAGACTTTAACGCTGATGCCGTGAAGTTTAACTTTGATAGAATGTTAAACAAAGATCATCCTTATCACAATACAGGACCTTTCCCGCTATCTTTCTTTTTTTCAGCAATCAAATCAGTTGATGTAGTAAATGCTAATACAGTTAAGTTTACATTGAATGAGCCTTACGCTCCTTTTTTATCTAACTTGGCATATCCAACAGGTTTAATTGTTTCACCAGCAGGTGTTAAAAAATACGGAAAAGATTTTGGAAGAAATCCTTCTGGTACTGGTCCATTTAAATTTAATGAATGGAAATCAAATGAAAGAGTTGTTGTTGACAAAAACTCTGGTTATTGGGATGGAAAAGCTGGAACAGATGCAGTTGTTTTTAGACCTATAACTGATGCTAACACTAGAGTTGCAGAAATGCTTTCAGGTGGAATTGACATGATGGTTGAAGTTCCTCCTGCATCATTAAGTAAATTTGGTGGAAGTAAATTTAGCGTAGTTGAACAAGCAGGACCTCACGTTTGGTTCTTGATCTTAAATGCAAAAGAAGGTCCTTTTGCTAATAAGAAAGTAAGACAAGCTGCTAACTATGCAATTAACAAACAAGCAATTGTAAATGACGTGTTAGAAGGAACAGCTGCGATAGCTGCTGGACCAACACCTCCTGCATTTGCTTGGGCGTATAACAATAGTTTACAACCATATCCTTATGACCCTGCTAAAGCTAAAGCTTTAATTAAAGAAGCAGGTGTTGAAGGTGCAAAACTTACTTTCTATGTTACTGAAGGTGGTTCTGGAATGTTAGATCCTGTTGCAATGGGAACTGCAATACAAGCAGATCTTAAAGCTGTAGGTTTTGATGTTGAAATCAAAACTTTTGAATGGAACTCATTCCTAGGTGAAGTAAACCCAGGTTTAGAAGGAAAAGCAGACATGGCAGAAATGGCATGGATGACAAACGATCCTGATACACTTCCTTTCTTAGCGCTAAGAACAGAATCTTGGCCTGACAAAGGAGGATTTAACTCTGGATATTACTCAAACCCTAAAGTTGACGATCTTTTAAATAAAGCAAGATCATCTACTGACCAAGCAGAAAGAGCAAAACTGTATCAAGAGATGCAAGAAATTGTTCAAGAAGATGCTCCATGGGTATTTGTTGCTAACTGGAAACAAAATGCAGTTACTAGCAACAAAGTGAGTAACTTCTCACTTCAACCTTCATTCTTACTTTTATTAAAAGACGTTAAGAAAAACTAAAAAAAGTTAAGAATTATAATAGTTGCCCTAGGCTTAAAAAAGCCTAGGGTATTATCATGAATTATCTCCTTCAAAGATTACTATCAGCAATCCCTGTTCTTTTAGGTATTACAATTATAGTTTTTTTTATTATTTCACTAATTCCAGGAGATCCAGCAACAGCAATACTTGGTTCTTATGCAACACCTGAGAATGTAAAACTTCTTAATGAACAGCTAGGATTAGATAAGGGATTAGTTCAAAGATATTTCATTTGGCTTGGTAATTTAGTTCAAGGTGATCTTGGAAGATCGTTTGCTTTAAATCGTCCAGTATTGGATGAAATTTTAGAAAGATTTAATGCTACTTTAATTTTATCAGGGACTGCATTTATTTTATGTTCTGTTGTTGGAGTTTTAATTGGAACAATTTCAGCATTTAAACAATACACTATTACAGATAAGATAATCACTTTTACTGTTTTAACTGGAATTTCATTGCCATCATTTTTTTTAGGAATGATGATGATTTTATTATTTGCAGTTAATCTTCAGTGGCTCCCAGTATCAGGAATGTATGCAATTTATGGTGGGGGTGATTTTTTAGATCTAATTCATCATTTGATTATGCCTGCAATAGCACTTGCATTAGTTGCAACTGGAGTAGTTGCAAGAATAACAAGAAACTCTGTTTTAGAAATACTTAGACAAGACTACATTAGAACAGCAAGAGCTAAAGGAGTTAGAGAAGCAAATGTACTTTTCAAACATGTTTTAAGAATTGCAATTGTCACTATTCTTCCAATTTTAGGTTTGCAGGCTGGATTTGTTTTATCTGGATCTGTTTTTATTGAAATTGTTTTTCAATGGCCAGGTGTTGGACGAATGTTGGTCGATGCAATTTTAAAAAGAGATATTTTACTTGTTCAAGGTGGTGTCATGTTTGTTGCTGCTTGTTATGTATTATTCAATATCGCAGTTGATTTGTTGCAAAGATATTTAGATCCAAGGATTAAATGATTAATTTTTTAAAATTAATTTCAAGAAACAAACTTGCTTTATTTGGTGGGATTTTATTAGTAATTATTTTTGTAGTGTCATTTTTAAGCCCTTTGTTGCCATTAAAAGATCCTGATGTCATTAAAACGAGTGACAGATTTCTTTTACCTTTTTCAGAAGGATATTTGCTTGGTACAGACCATTTAGGTAGAGATTTGTTATCAAGATTATTATGGGGAACTAGATTAAGTTTATTGGTTGGAATATCAGCAGCTTTAATTTCAGCAACCATTGGATCAATACTTGGAACTATTGCTGGGTTTTATGGAAATAAAACTGACAACGTTATTATGCGTATCATAGATGTCTTGATGGCATTTCCTTATATTTTGTTAGCACTTGCAATAGTTGCAGTTTTAGGCCCTGGTCTTTTTAATGCTATGATTGCAGTTGCTCTAGTTAACATTCCTTTTTTTGCAAGAAATATCAGAGGTGTCACAGTCACGATTGCTAATAAAGAGTTTATTGATGCTGCAAGATTATCTGGGATGAGTAATTTTAAAATTATTATTTATGAAATTTTTCCAAATATTCTTCCGGTAATAGTTGTTACAATTTCAACAACTGTTGGCTGGATGATACTAGAAACAGCTGGATTATCATTTTTAGGTTTAGGTTCACAACCACCACAAGCTGATTTAGGTTCAATGCTTGGTGAAGGAAGAAGTTCTCTAATTGTAAATCCTCATACATCATATGTACCTGGAGCTATGATTTTCTTAATTGTTATTGGCGTTAATTTGTTTGGTGATGGTATTAGAGATGCATTAGATCCAAGGTTAAGCAAAGGAGAATTGGTTAAACCTCAACCTGTTACTCAAATTAAGTTAGAAAGAAATGTTGAAAATAACAGTAATTCTTTTTTATCAGTACAGAATTTAACTACAGCTTTTGAATTTGATAACAAATTACACCTAGCATCCAAGGATGTTTCGTTTGATATAAAAAAAGGTGAATGTTTAGGTTTAATTGGTGAAAGTGGTTCAGGAAAATCGGTAACAGCCTTATCAATTACTTGTCTTGTTGCTTCTCCTCCAGGCGTGATTGTTGATGGATCAGTAAAATTTCAGGGTGATGATATTTTAAAAATGAATTATGAACAAATTAGAGAGTTAAGAGGAAATAAAATTTCATATATTTTCCAAGATCCTCTCTCTACCCTACACCCACTGATTAAAATTGGAAAACAGCTTGAAGAAGCATTTATTGAACACAATCATCAAAAAAATAACGAAGCTACATTAAAAGGGAAAGAGTTATTAAAATTAGTTCAAATTCCTAATATTGAAAATGTATGGAATTCCTATCCTCATGAACTTTCTGGTGGAATGAGACAAAGAGTTTCTATTGCAATGGCATTAACCAATGATCCAGAATTAATTATTGCAGACGAACCAACAACTGCTTTAGATGTAACAGTTCAAGCTCAAATATTATCATTACTGGATACTTTAAGAAAAGAGAGAGGATTATCCGTGTTATTTATTTCACATGACTTTGGAGTTGTTTCACAAATTTGTGATCGTGTGATTGTAATGTATGGAGGTCAAATTGTTGAGGAAGGTAAAACAGAAAATATAATGAGCAAACCAAGACATCCATACACTAGTCAGTTAATGGAGTGTGTTCCTCATATTGGATTTGGCAAAAGAAAACTTCCAACGATATTAGGTAGTCCCCCATCAATTACGCATAAGAAAGAAATTGGATGTTCATTTGCTAGTCGTTGCTTAATTAAAAAAGATAACTGTCTAAATGAAGATATCAAAATAGTTCAGAAAGGAGATAGTGAGGTTAGGTGTTTATATCCTCATGAATAACACAATGGACATTTTATCTGCAAACAATCTTTCAAAGTTTTATTCAAAAAATAAAGGTTTATTTAACAAGCAATCAATAAATCTAAGAGCCGTAAACAATATTAATATTAATTTAAAAGCAAAAGAGTCACTTGGAATAGTTGGCGAGTCTGGTTGTGGTAAATCAACATTGGCAAAAATGTTAGCAGGATTAATTTCACCTTCCTCTGGTGAAATAAAGATACAAGACAAAGATATAAATAATTATGAAAAGCATGAACTACCAAATCATATTCAATATATGTTCCAGGACCCAATCAGTAGTCTCAATCCAAGAAAAACAATCTATCAATCTTTAGCAGCACCTTTAAAATATCTTAGAAATCTTGATGAAAAAGAAATTGAAAAAGAAATTAAAAGCATAATTAAAGAAGTTAATTTAAAAGAAGAATTTTTAAATCGTTTCCCACACGAATTTTCAGGAGGCCAAGCTCAAAGAATTGGTATTGCAAGAGTATTACTATCTAAAGCGAAGATTATAATCCTAGACGAGCCAGTTTCTGCTCTAGATGTTTCAGTTCAATCACAAATATTAAATTTATTAAACGATTTGCAGAAAAAGTTTGAATTGTCTTATATTGTAATTAGTCATGACCTTGCTGTGATAGAAGCTATATGTGACAGAGTAATGGTTATGTATTTTGGTGATATAGTTGAAAAATCTGATGCTAAAGAATTATTTCAAAAACCTTATCATCCATACACAAATTTACTTTTAAATAGTGTACCTAAAACTAATCAAAAAATTGAAATTCAAAGTTTAGTTGAAACAGAATTGCCTGATCCTATTAATCCACCTAAAGGATGTTCGTTTTATTCTAGATGTGAAAATAAAGCTGAAAAATGCAAAGATGTTAATCCTTCAGAAACTGATAAAGAAAATAGAAAATATAAATGTTTTTTCCCAAACATTTAATGCTTGTTTAAGCTAGATCTAATAACCTAACTTTCTATCTATTTGATTAATTAATTCTTTATTATCTGTGAATAATTTTAAATTTTTAAAGAAAATTTTAAGAACCATCTCAATATAATTACCCTCACTATCAGAGGATATATGAGGAGTGATAATTAAATTTGGGGTATCCCAAAGGTTTGATGTTTTTGGAATTGGTTCTTGTGAAAATACATCTAAAATTGCTCCAGCAATTTCATTGTTTTGAAGTTTAATCCTTAAAGCTTCGTAATCTAAAACTGATTGCCTTCCAATATTAACAATCCCACACGTAGATTTTAATTTATCTAATCTTGATTTATTAATTAATCCTTTAGTCTCCTCTGTTTCTGGAACTGCTAGATATAAAAAATCAGCATCAGGTAAAACTTCATCAATTTTATCAAATGTAATAACTTTAGAGCATCCCTCAACATTTTTTCCTTTTCTATTAACACCAATAACGTTTGCTCCAAGTTTGCTGATATGTTTAATCATTGAACCACCCAAAGAACCAGTTCCAACAACAACTACTTTTCTTCCCTCTATTGGTTTTCCAAGTAAAGATACAAATTCTTTATTTTTTTGGTTCGTTACAATTCTCGTCATGTGATTTTGGAGCATTAAAATACTCATCAAACCAAATTCCCCTGCTTTTTTAGCATGAACACCGCTACTGTTTGTTAAAACTAAATCTTCTGTCATCCAATCAAATGGAGATAAATGATTAACACCAGCTGAAATCACATGGATCCATTTAAGGTTAGGTGCAATTTTTTTTAAATCTTGTGTTGGAAACTGCCAACCAAGTAAAATGTCAGCTGATTGCATTGAAGAGACAAAATTATCATCATCCCAATCAATTACATATTCAACTTTGTCTCTTAATTCAGGATATTGATCAAAACCCTTTTCAATTTTTTCCTTAGTGATTGTATTATTTTTCTCCCCTTCAGCATCACAAGGTAAAAATCCCTCTTTCCAATGATTATTTCTGATATGGATTTTAATTTTTTTCATATTTTAAATTAATATTATCTTTAATTTCGTTTAATAAAAAATAGATTATTGTATAAATAACTATGCCTTCATTTGATGTAATTAGTAAAATTAATTATCAAGAATTTGATAATGCTTTAGCAAATTGTTTAAGAGAAATTAGCAATCGATATGATTTTAAAGGACTTCACATCACTATTGAGCGAAAAGATAAATCAGTAACTACTAATGCTCCTGATGAATTAAAATTAAAGCAAGTTAATGAATTGCTACAAACACATTTAGTAAGAAGAAAAGTAGATCCAAGAGTTTTAGAAGTTAAAAGTTCCGAAGGTGCTTCAGGTGGAGCAATAAGACAAGTAAGTGAACTTAAAGAAGGTATTAGCCAAGAAAATGCAAAAAAAGTTATAGCAGACATTAAAAAACTTAAACTTAAAATTCAGGTTAAAATTCAAGGAGATGAATTAAGAGTTGATGGTAAAAAAAGAGATGATCTTCAAGAAGCTATAGCAGCAATTAAAGCTATTGATATTGGGCTTCCAATAGACTTTGTAAACTTTAGAGATTAATCCTCCCAAACTATTTATTGTATTTGGTACAAAAAGATATAAGCAGACACTCAATTACTTAAAAATTTATACCAATCCCGACATAATGAACTTCTCTGATCTAAACATTGAAAATAAATTAAAAAGATCAATTGAATTAGCTGAATTTAAAACTCCAACCCCTATTCAAAGTCAATCAATACCAATTAGCTTAGAAGGAAAAGATGTTTTAGGAACTGCTCAAACCGGTACCGGTAAAACATTAGCATTTACAATTCCAATGCTGAATAAGCTTTTAAAAGATAAGCAAGCAATGGCATTAATAATTTGTCCAACAAGAGAACTTGCAACACAGGTCATGGAAACTGTTCTAAAACTAAATATTAGAGAGATAGGAATTGGTAATGCTCTTTTAATTGGTGGTGAGAGTATGCAAAAACAACTTAGACAATTAAAAAAAGGAGCAAGAATTATAGTTGGAACCCCTGGAAGAATTAACGATCACATAGAACGAAAAAGTTTGAACTTATCTAGAGTAAATTACTTAGTTCTAGATGAGACAGATCGAATGTTAGATATGGGATTTACTCCTCAAATAGAAGTAATTTTAAAATTTATTCCAAAAAATCATCAAACATTATTGTTTTCTGCAACTTTACCTGAAAACATTTTAAAAATTTCTCAAAAGTATCTTAACAATCCTGAAAGAGTGTCTGTTGGATCTTTATCAACTCCAATTGAAAAAATTAAACAAGAAACTTTTCAAATCACAGCAGACAAGAAATATCATGAGTTGATTAATCAATTAGTTGAAAGAAGTGGATCTATTTTAGTTTTTGTTAAAACTAAACATGGTGCTGATAAAATTGTAAAAAGATTAAAGTATGATGGCCATAAAGCTGATGCCATTCATGGAAATCTTAGACAAAGTAAAAGAGATAGAGTTATTAGAGGATTTAGAAATGGTAATAGTAGGATTTTAATTGCAACAGATGTTGCAGCAAGAGGATTAGATATTCCAGTTATAAAACACGTAATCAATTACGATCTTCCACAAGTTCCAGAAGATTATATTCACAGAATAGGTAGAACTGGTCGTGCTGGAAAAGATGGTTCTGCTTTAACTTTTTTAACAAACAACGACAGAAGTATGTGGAGATCTATACAAAAATTAATAGATCCTGACTTTAAACTTAAAGAAGAAGCAAGACCAAACAATCAAAAGAATAAGAAATTTAATAAAAAAAATAAATTTAAAAAGAAATTTAAGAATAAATTTTCTAACAATAAATTAAGTAAAAAGAAGAAATTCAAAAAATTTGAAAACAAAGATAATAAAAGAAAATTTAAAAATAGAAAAAGACCTAAAAACTTTAAGTTTAAAAAAAATAAAAGAAAATAGATTTATAATTTTTGTATTAAAGAAGCGCTGTTATTAGTAGGCTTATTTACATCTTTTGAAACTTCATGAAATATAAGATCTGGTGATTTACGTTCATTTAGAAACGCTGATCCTTGTAATTCTAAATTTAAATATCTATTAACATCCGCTTGATTAAGAATAACTGGTTGTCGGTGATGAATTTCCTTAATATTTTCTTTTGCTTCTTCTGTAATTAAACAAAACTGATCATCTTCAAATATTCCAGCAAAATAGATGGTATTGGTGTCTTTACGGGTAAAATAATGAGGAGTTTTTTCTTTCTCTTCCCTCTTCCATTCATAAAATCCATCCGCAACTGCAACACATCGATTATTTTTTATCAATTTTTTAAATGAAACCTTTTCATCTATGGTCTCAAGTCGTGCATTAATCAGAGCTTTAAAATCTTTATCTTTAGCCCAGCTTGGAACCAAACCCCATTTCAAAGATTCTAAGGTATTTCCATTTTTATATTTTTTTATAACTGGAAGTTTTTGATAAGGATGAGCATTATAGTTTTCACTATCTTCAACCTGAATTGCAGATTTAACTAGAGAACTAGTTTTAGTAACTGGATTTTTAACAACGTATCTTCCACACATTTTAAATTGTTTGTTCTTTCATCAAATCTTCGATTTGTTTTATCATGATTTCTGGAGATCGCATGGACGGATAAATCTCTTGTGCTTGTTTGTAACTTCTAATTGCTTTTTCAAAATTTTTTAATTGAATGTTCACTAAACCTTGTCCTGCTAAAGCACCAAAATGTCTTGGCTCTAATTCTAAGACTTTATCAATATCATCTTGTGATTTTTGATATTCTCCTAACATATAAAGTACAGTTGCTCTCTTATTCCAAGCTTCAGCCCAATTTTCATCAAGATTTATTACTTCAGTAAATATTTCTCTTGCTCTTTTTGGCTGTTGGTTTCTAACAAACATTGAACCTTCTTCTAAACGAGCAGTCAGCTTTTCATCAGTTGGATGAGTGCTCCATAAAGACCAAATTTCTTGTTCAACAATAGATGCTACTTTTGCTTTATTAACTTTGAGCTCATTAAATAATTGATTTAGCCTTATGTCTCGATCATTTGCAAAAGATTGCAATTGTGAAAGTAATAAAATTAAAATTACTATAAATGACTTTTTCATAATTAAATATTAACAAATATGAATAATAGAGTCTTTATTCTTAAAACAATTTGATCATATTTTTACAACTTCAAAATGAATTTATAAATTTATTAAGATGAAAATTCTTAAGGTTTGTAACAATTTGTTGTTTCTTTTTTTATATTATAAATACAAGTAATTAACTTAGGTTCAAATTGCATTTTTGACGAACCATTATTTTTAAGATTATACAATATTTTTTGATCATTTATTAAAATTGTACTATCTAAATTATATCCATTTGATAGATAATGATTTACTGTTCTAAGATTTCCAAGAGAGTCGGCAATAGCTGAAGAAAAAATAAAATTTAAACAAAATAATGTAATTAGTACTTTTTTCATGAAACGATTATTTCACTTTAAATTATTATATGGAAAAAAAAATATTTATTTATCAAAAAATCTCTTTATTGCTTAATAGATTTAAATATTTTGTTTATTTTTTAGTGATTTTTAGGACTATAGAAGATCAATGAATTTTTTAAAAAATTTGATTAAAGGTGACTACGGACTTGGTAAAACATTCTGGGTTTATGGAACCCTATACCAGTTAATATTTAGCTTAATAATTTTTATAACATTTTTTTTTGCTTTAGATTCAATTGATAAATCTCTTATAAATTATAATCAAAATCCTGAGTTAATTATTAAACAAATTTTTTCTAATATTAATAATTTTTACGCAACAATACTCGTAATAGAGTTAGCAATACTGTTGATTTATACATTAATAATTACTGTTGCGATGTGGAGAAGTGCAAGTAATAATAAAAATTGGTTTTGGCCAAGAGTTGTGAAAGTTTCTATAGCACTTTCTGTAGTTTATTATTTATATAAATTGATAATATTCCTAGAATTATTTGGTTAAAATCATCAAGTATTTTGATTTTTATTCTTGCAGTTGTAAAATAAAATTTCTTTTTCCTTTTCTTTTTCTTTTTGATTAATATTTTTTGTTATTTCGTGAATAAGTTCTCCTGTTTTAAAAGTTAAAACAGCTGATTCTGAATAATTTTTATTTTCATCAAAAGCTTGAATTAAAACGATATCTTTATTAGAAATTTTTACGTCTAGTTCAATTTTATCAATAAAATTAGATAAATTTTTAATGTTTAATAGATTTGGTGATTTAGACTCTATTACTAATTTATTAATATCATCCCTCTTAATTTGATCTTTTGTGAATGTTTCAAAGTTATGATCTGGATTTTTTAAAATTACTTTTTCAAATGCACATGAAAGATTTAAATTTCTATCTATGATAATATTTGTATTCTGTGCATTGGCATAACCAAAACAAATAAAACTTAAAACTACAACAAATCTTTTCATTAAAAAGTCTTATAACTTTTTCTGATTGATTACTACGTCCACTAATATCGCAATCAACAAATTAAGCATTGTAATTCCACAAATAATTATAAAGCTGAAAAAATAAATCCAAGCCCACCAGTAAACATCTTGTAATGGTAGCATTACTTGTTCCCAACTAGATAGAGTTAAAACCTGAAACAACGTAATCATAGCAACTCCAACGTCGCTCCATCTTTCAGGAATATCTGTGCTAAATAAAATTGAGCCTATAGTTGCGTATATATAAAGAATGATAAACAATAATAATCCAACATAAAACACTCTTTTGACGGAAGTAAGCAGCGCTTCAATGATTTTTTTTAATTCTGGAACAACTGAAATAATTCTTAATACTCTAAATACTCTTAATAATCTTAAAAGTAAGAAGCTAGAATTATTAGGTATAGGAATTAATGAAATTAAAACAATTAAAGTATCAAATACATTCCATCCACTTTTAAAAAAGTGTAGTTTTTTAGGCTCTCCAACAAATCTAATTATAATTTCGATTACAAAAAATATAGTAATTGAATAATCTAAATAGTTAATTGCTTGTCTGGTAAGATCACTTAATTCATAAGTGTTAACTCCAATTGTAATTGCATTTAATATGATAATTGAAATAACAACAAATTGGAAAATTCTGCTTTCTTTAAGATTATATAAAAATTTATTCATTTAATTTAAAATATTAATAATACTTTTTTTAATAGTTTCACTTACTTTAATTGTTCCTTCTTTATTTGGGTGAATTCCATCTTGTTGATTTAAATTTGGATTGAGTGCAACTCCCTCAAGTAAAAATGGGATCAAGGGTAAGTTATATTTTTTTGATAGTTTTGGATAGATTGCATCAAACCTTTTTTTGTATTCAGCACCATGTGTGGTTGGAGCAACCATGCCTGCAATTACTATTTTGATTTTTTTATTATTAGCTATCTTTATAATTTCTTCTAAATTCTTCTCAGTTTCCTCTGGTTTTATTCCTCTCAACATATCATTGGCGCCTAAACCTAAAATGATTAAGTCAATACCAGGTTCTGATAAACTCCATTCAGCAATATTTAATCCTCCTGAAGATGTGCTTCCAGAAACACTGCCATTAATTATCTTTATATTTAAACCATCTTTTTTAAAATTATCTTCTAATACTACAGATAAATGATGTTCTTTAGGTAAACCATATCCAGCCATCAAACTATCGCCAAATAAGACAACCTTTTCTATTGCGAAAGCGTTTATGTGCACTAGAAAGATCATCAAAATTTTTATAAATAAACTTTTATTCATGAATGATCTTCTTAAATTAAAAAAAATAAATCTCAAATACCAAACTGGTAAAGAAAGTATCAGTGTTTTAAAGAATATTGATCTTACTATTAAGAAAAAAGAGACAGTTTCTGTCGTAGGTGAAAGTGGATCTGGTAAAACTAGTTTAATAATGTTGGTTGGAGGACTAGAAAAACCAACTTCAGGTAAAATTGTTTTTCAAGATCAAGAAATAACAGGTTTAAATGAAGATGAAGTTTCAGAGATTAGAAAGAAGAATATTGGAATTATATTTCAATCTTTCTATTTAATTCCAAACTACACAGCAGTTGAAAACGTTGCTTTAACATTAGAATTAAATAATTTTAAAAATCCTGAGAGTGAGGCAAAAAATTTGTTAGATAGATTTGGTTTAAAGCACCGATTTTATAATTTACCTAGTCAGTTATCTGGTGGTGAACAGCAAAGAGTTGCAATTGCAAGAGCTATAGCAATGAAGCCTGAATTAATCCTAGCTGATGAACCTACTGGAAACTTGGATACTGAAAACTCATTAATGATTTCAGATATTCTATTTAAATATGTAAAAGAGGAAGGGTCTTCCTTAATCATGGTAACGCACGATCCAAAACTTGCAAACAAAGCAAAAAGAAAAATCAAAATAAAAGATGGAAAAATTAAATAATCGATCTGAATTTAGTTTGATTTTTAAATATGCTTTAAAGGATTTAAGCAGAAACTATCACAAAATCTCAAGTATTATTGTTACTCTATTTATCAGTCTCTTTATATTAAGTGCTATTTTTACTATTGAAGATAGTCTTAAAAAAGAACTGAACGATAATGCAAAAGCCTTATTAGGTGGTGATTTAGAAATTGATTACAATCGTAACCAAGGAAATCTAGAATTAGTTAATCAGGTAAAAGAATTTGCAACTGTATCTCAAATGATTGAGTTCAGCACTATGCTTTCAACAACTGGAAGAGAAAAAAACAAATCTTTATTCACTAGAATAAAAACAGTTGATGAAAAATACCCGTTATATGGAGAAGTAGTATTTGAGCCTGAAGGTGCATATGAGCGAATGCAAAAAGAACCAAACACTATTTTAATAAATGAAAGCTTATCAAAAACACTAAACATAAAACTTAATGAACAAGTTAAAGTTCAAGACC
Organism: Candidatus Pelagibacter sp. HIMB1521; assembly: GCF_052047875.1. Classification (NCBI taxonomy): domain Bacteria; kingdom Pseudomonadati; phylum Pseudomonadota; class Alphaproteobacteria; order Candidatus Pelagibacterales; family Candidatus Pelagibacteraceae; genus Candidatus Pelagibacter; species Candidatus Pelagibacter sp. HIMB1521. The sequence continues at coordinate 17,748 of NZ_JBNAIZ010000005.1, forward strand.
AAAACTTTACAGTTATTGGAATTATAAAATCAGTTCCTGATGTAAGTGGATTTGTTGCTTTTGGTGATTGGGCGCTAGCAGGAAAACAAACTTTAGAAATATTAAAACTAAATGGTATAGGAAGCTTTTTAAACTACGAATACAAAGTAAAATTTAATGAAGGAGATAACCCTGAAGAATTAGAACAAAGAATTGAAAATATTTTTAAAGATGATCAAAAAGTAAAACTTCGTTATCCTGAAAATTCAGCGAGTGGAATAAAGAGAATAATTAATAATTTTTCACAATTTTTATCTCTTGTTTCAATAAGTGCAATGTTGATTGCTGGTATTGGAATTGCAAACACCCTTCTCTCTTTTATTAACCAAAACAATATGTCAATTGCTGTTAGAAAAGCAGTTGGATTTTACTCAGGAAATATAAAGACACTTTATTATCTTCAATTATTAATTTTGTTGTTTGTAATCACAGTTGTTTCCTATGGATCTAGTTTTTTAATAGTCCCTATTGCCGACAAATACTTATCAGATGGACTTGGATTAAATGTTTATCCAGTATTTTCTATAGTTAATTTTATTAAAATATTTTTAGTAGGTTTATTGGTACTTGTAATATTTTCTATCCCAACAATAAGTTCAATTGACCAAGTAAAAGCCTCTAATTTATTTAGAAATGTTTTTCAAAACTTACAATTTTATTATTCAAAAAAATCTGTTGTTTTAAGTTTTATTTTGCTCTCTATTTTGGTTTTGTTATTTACAGTTGGTTCAGAGCAACCAACTTACAGTCTTGGGTACTTTGCTGCATTTTTTGTGTGTTTGATTGTATTTTTCTTTCTTTCAAGAATAATTATATTTTTTCTTAAAAAATTTAAATCAAGCTCCAATATCTCATTAAAGGTATCAATTAAAAATATCACTCAAACTAAAAGTATCACTCCAATTACTATTATGTCTTTAGGGTTGGGAGTTACATTACTTTTAACGTTGGCGTTAGTTGGAACAAATTTTCAAAGAGAAATTGCTAAATCAATTCCTGATATTGCACCTGATTATTTCTTTGTGGGTATTCAAAAAGGAGAACGTGAAAAATTTGAACAAGGAATATTAAAAATGGATCCAAATGCAGACATTGAAGTTGTTCCAATGGTTTCATCTGGCATTACAAAAATTAATGGTATTAATCCAAATACTTATATTAAACCTGATAATGATAGTTATTGGGTAATTGGAAGTGAGAGAAGATCTTCATGGGTGGAAGATGTTCCTGAAGATAATCCATTAGTTGCTGGAGAATGGTGGGATTTGAATAAACCAAATCAACTTCAGATATCTTTAGACGCTAAAGTTGCAAGAGATTTTAACATTCAATTAGGAGATATTTTTACTTTAAATATATATGGAAGAGAAATTGATGGAGAGGTAGTTAATTTTAGAGAAGTTGATTATCGTGATTTAAGTATAAACTTTGCAATGCTATTTAATCCTCAATTTGCTCAAAATATTCCTCATGAATATTTAGCAACAGCAAAATTTAATTCTGATAAATTTGATGAAACTGAAATGCTAGAAGTTATGCCTAGCTTATCCATGATTAAAATTGCGGATTATCTCACAAAAGTGACAGCTGTGCTAAATAAAGTATTCATTGCAGTTACTCTGATATCAGCTGTAACAATTGTTATTGGTTTAATTGTTATTTCGAGTGCAATTATGGTTCAAGGTAAAGTTAAAGAGTATCAAAACTTAGTATTTAAAATTCTAGGCTTTTCAAAAAGAGAAATAATCCTCTCATCATTAATAGAATTCATTATTATCTTTAAATCGGTCATACTGATTGCAATATTCTTTGCAGTAATTGGTTCTAAATTTATTATGGAAAATATCTTTGAACTTGTTTGGGTGTTTGATTTTAAAGTTTTAATCTACTTAGGTTTTTCAATTGGATTTGTAACATTGATATTGATTATGTTAACAAATTTAAAGTATTTAAATCCAAAAGTTTACCCTTTGATTAGAAATCAATAATTAAAATTTAGTAATTTTACTATCTAAAGCAATTACATTTAATTCTACTTTAAGTTTTGGAAATCTTTTTTTAATTTCTTTTTTAAGTTTATTAAATGAGTCTTGGTGTATTTTTTTTTCATTAGGAGGTGTAAATTCTTTTTTTCCATTAGCAATTTTTGCAGCACCACAATCTTTGTGATTAATAACAATAAGCTTTTCTATTTTATGAAGCTGAATTGAAGTTCCAAGATTATCATAAAAAGTATTATGCCATTTTTTAAATTTATTATGTGTGACACCAACCGCAGCACCAGCAATAGTGAAAGCACTGTACTTACCAGTTAATTTTTTTTTCTTTAAATGATTGTGAACTAAATGTTGAAATCTTGGGTCCATACAAGATAACACCATTGCTTTAAACTTTGACTTCATGAATTAAACTCCACTTTATACATTGCCTCATTCCTTCTATTCATTGGAAGGGTAAAAGGACTATCATATGTAGCTCTAATAGGTGGACTTATAATTGAAATATTATTTTTGTTTAACTCTTTTTCTAGGATTTCTTTATGTTTTATGAAATTTCCATCAGAAGCTCGACCAGAATATCTAAGCACAGCATAATATCCTCCTTCAATATTTACTATTCTTATATCATCTCTACTTGGGTTAGGTACATTATCTGAATTAAACTTTGAAGGTAAATAAAACTGCATAGTCATATTTCCATTTTTTTCGATTTGAGTAACCGGAGTGGTCATTGCTATCTTTTCTTGAGCATCATTTCTTCCAGAAATATAATTAAATAATTTTCTAAAATTACTATCTATTCCTACTCTAGAGGTTTCAACTGCTAAACGATCAGAATATTTTCTAATCTCATAAATTTCATTTTTATCTACTACCTCATACTTTGCTTCTTCATTAGCCATGACAATAGAATACGGTAAAACAAAGAAAGTACAAAATAGAAGAATTAATAGTTTTTTTAACTTCATGGTTAAATAACTTTATATTCAAAATTTTGTGTAGTTTCATTAATTTGAACTAATTTTGCTCCATTTCTTTCATGAAAATTCGTTGCCATTTCTGTTAAAGGTGAGAGTGTTACTAATCTATTTAAATGATTAGATTTTTTTATCTTTTTAAACACTTCTTTTACAATTAACTTTCCTCCACCCTTTTTCTTTGACCATACTGTATAAGCAATAGCAATTTGACCCCCTTTTTGATCTCTCATTGCACTTTGTAAAAAAGCATCAGTACTTAATTTTTCAAGTTCATCTACACTTTTGGGAATTTCATTAGTATAAGCAAAACACATAACAGCATGAATTTCGCCTTGATACTCAACTCCATAAATTTTTCTTCCAAATCCTGTTCTAAATTCATTATCTAATTCTGGTCGAACTGGATCTTCCTCTGCATTACATTCTTTAAGTTCAACAAGTTTAGCACCTTTTACCCAACCGAAAAAATTATCAATTTTTTTATTAAGAACTTGCTTATTTTTTCTAATACGAGCTTTTATTCTAGGATTAAATTTTTTTTTCATATTAAATAATCATATAAAAGTTTTGAACTACTTATAAAAATCAAAATATACAAAATATTATAAAATAATTTTTCGTTTATAATTTTAATTAATCGATAACCAATTAGTATTCCTATAAAAGCAATTGGAAATAAAAATACTGATTGTTTAAAAGTCACTAAATTTGTCATTGAAAGGTTAATATATAAAGGAAGTTTTATTAGATTAACAAAAGTAAAAAATATAATTCTTGTTCCCACATAAATTTCTTTCTGCATTCTTAAAGGAAGCATATAAACACTTACAGGTGTTCCTCCTGCATGGACACAGAAACTTGTAAAGCCAGCTATGACAGAACAAATACTTCCTTTGATAGAATTTTTTTGAGATTTAGCTTCTTTATCTTTTTTAAAAAAAAAATAATGACCTGCAAAAATAAATCCCATTAAACCAATCATAAATTTTAATAGATCTTCAGAAAAATATGTGAATGTGAAAGATGCAATTATTATTCCAACAGCAGCAAATGGAACCATTAACTTTAAAGTACCTAAGTCATATTCTTTTCTATATTTATAAACTGCAATAAAATCTGAAAATATTAAAATTGGTAAAATTATTCCTAACGCTTGGTTCAAAGGCATTACAATGGTCATTAATGGAATAGATATTAATGTCATCGATCCACCCAAACCTGATTTTGCTATACCGTACAAAATTATTGCTGGAACAACTGTGAAGAAAAATAAAAAGTTTATTTCCATTTATTTAATGAATTTAATAGTTTTGATCCTAAAGGACTAATTGGTTCTTGAAGAATTATTTCTTTTCCTGTTTTTTGTTTAACCAACTGTAACAATTTTGTTGCTATTCCCCTTTTTCTAAAAATTGGATTAACAAAAATGTATTCGACTTCTCCCTTTTCATTAAATCTAACAAAGCCTAGTGTTGTATTTTCATTTTTATAAGTAAAAACACCATCTGCTTCATCTAATTTATAAGTAGATAAATCAATGCTGTTCATAAATCCTAGTAATTAAGGAGCAAAAGGATAATTGCTATTGCAGCAACTATAGAACTAACAACGATATAATTAAGCTTTATGTTGAACTTTTTCTCAACAAAACCAGTTATTTTTTCCCAAAATAATACGATCAGAAAAATTATTATGGCAGGTAAAATATATTTAATCATAGTTTAAGATTTATCGTCACTAACATAAACAGAAACCCCACGACTATTTAAGTCAACGTCGAATTTTTTATGTAGTGGTGGAAATGCTCTTTGTGAACAATCTAATCTGTCACAGGTTCTACATGAAACACCAATAGGAATTTCCGTTGATTTATCATTAATGTTCATATTTTCAGTATAAATAAAATCTTTTGCATATTTTGCTTCGCAACCTAAACCAATCGATAATACATTTTTAGATTGTCCAAATCTTCCAATTCCTTTTTCCACAGTTTTTGCAATACAAACATATTTTTCACCATTATTCATTTTGCTAACTGCCGTATGTAAAACTCCTGGAGTAGTGAATGCAGTGTAAACATTCCATCTTGGACATGCTCCACCATATCTTGGTATATCAATTCCAGATAGAGAAAATCTTTTTGAAATATTTCCAGCCATATCAACTCTTAAGAAATGAAATGGAATACCTGGTAGTTTTGGATCTTGCAAACATGTAACTCTGTGAGCTACTTGTTCAAATGAAGTTGCAAATGTATTTTGCAATAGCTCTAAATCATATTTTAGTTTTTTACATTCAGAATGAAATAGTTTGTATGGCATCAAAATTGCAGCACCACAATAATTTAACAAAGCAACTTTAGTAAGTTTTTTTGACTCTTCTGATGGAAAGCTAAATTTAGTTAAATAATATTCAACATCTTTAATTGCACCCAGTTGTGCAATTTGAGAGGCAGCATGTAATTTTTTTGTTTCTAAAGAACTATAATCACTAAGTAATAACTCTTTTTTATTTTTGTTATAAATTTTTGAAAATGGTTTATCCTCATCAGGAATGACATCTTTTACGGTGATTGAATATTCTGACTGTAAATAATCACATAGAGATAAATATCTTGTTCGATTATTTTTTTGAATTTTATTAAAAACTTTATTTGCAAACTCTTCTAGCTTTGGAAAATAATTTTTATTCTCTTGAAAAAAATCAACTACTACTTCTCCAGGAAAAGAATTTTTTCTATTATCTACAATTTTACCTGAAATTTTTTCAATCTTACTTATTAATTCATGATCTTTTTTTTTAAGAATATCTCCAAGTCTTACAATTGCTTTTCCAATCTTTGGGTTGGTGCTTACTAAATCTTTCACCTCTGGACCTAAAATATCTAAGTCTTCAAATAAACTATCATCTAAAATTTCAGAAATTGTATTTTGAAGATTGATATCTGTCTTTGATGTAAGATCTGATAATTGAATATTTAGTTTTTCACAAACATTTAAAAGTAAATCGCCATCTATTTTTCTTTTACCGCTTTCAATTAAGTTCAAATAACTAGGAGAAATGCTTAAATCTTCAGCTAATTTGTTGGCTTGTAGCCCAAGTTGTCTTCTAAAAGCTCTTATTTTTGGCCCTATTTTAAGATCTATTTGACTCATTTTACTATTTGTAAATTTTGTAAATTTATTTTTACAATATTTTTTCCCTATTTACAAAGCTTTTTAACGTTTTTTATAGATTTTGTAAATTTTGTAAAATATATGACTCGTATGGATAAAAACTTAAAAAACACAGAAAATGAAGCTCAAATCATCAAAAAAGAGGATTTAGATCACCATCATAATAAAGGAATTTACATGAGAGATGATCATTGTGATTGGGGTTCAAGTGGAATGAGTGAACTAATCGAAGCTTTAAACGATAGTAACTAATTCAACTTTTTCAATTTTCTAAAAAAAAGGATTATAAATAATGAGTGCAGAGAAAATCTCTTATGAGTTAAAAAGATATGCTGGTATCAAACGAGACTACACTGATCAAGAAGTGGAGAGATTAAGAGGTTCAATTAAAATTGAATACTCACTTTGCAAAAATCAATCTGAAAAACTTTGGAAATTATTAAATACTGAAGCTTATGTTAATACACTTGGTTCTTTGTCAGGTAACCAAGCTGTTCAACATGCAAAAGCTGGATTAAAAGCAATATATCTAAGTGGTTGGCAAGTTGCAGCAGATGCTAATACTGCTGGAGAAATGTATCCAGATCAATCTTTATATCCTTATGATAGTGCTCCTAAATTAGTTGAGTCTATGAACAACTCTTTAATTAGAGCAGATCAAATTCAACATATGGAAACACAAGATGGTGATATGAAACCTGAAGAAAAAGTTGATTATATGCTTCCAATTATAGCTGATGGTGAAGCGGGTTTTGGTGGACCATTAAATGTATTTGAATTAACTAAAAAATTTATAAGAGCTGGTGCTGCAGGTGTTCACTTTGAAGACCAATTAGCTAGCGAAAAGAAATGTGGTCATATGGGTGGAAAAGTTCTTGTTCCAACCGGCACTATGGTCAAAAACCTAAAAGCTGCAAGATTAGCTGCTGATATTGCAGAAGTTCCACTAATTATATTGGCAAGAACAGATGCTAATGCTGCAAAACTTATTACAAATGATTTTGATGAAAATGATAAACCATTTTTAACTGGCGAAAGATCTCCTGAAGGTTTTCATTATGTTAAAGATGGAATTGAACAAGCTATCTCTAGAGGTTTAGCTTATGCACCGTATGCTGATTTAATTTGGTGTGAAACAGCTACTCCTAATTTAGCTGAAGCCAAAAGATTTGCAGATGCAATTCATGAGAAATTTCCTGGAAAACTATTAGCTTACAATTGTTCTCCATCATTCAATTGGAAAAAACATTTAAGTGATGACGAGATTGCTTCATTCCAACAAGAAATTGCTAAAATGGGTTACAAATTCCAGTTCATTACTCTTGCTGGATTTCATACTCAAAACATTGCAATTTTTGAGCTTGCTGAAAAATATAGAAAAGAAGGTATGGCTGCATATTCTAGAATTCAACAACAAGAATTTGCTAGAGAAAAAGATGGCTATACTAGTGTTAAGCACCAAAGAGAAGTTGGTACATCTTATTTTGATGCAGTCTCAAATACTATTAGCAGCGGCCAAAGCTCAACAACAGCTATGGCTGGATCTACTGAATCTGAACAATTTTAAAAAAAATACTTTCCCTCTCCATTTTTTTTAGTAGCCCTTAATTGGGCTATTTTTTTATTTGTAATTAATACTCAGACTGTTAAGGGTCACAAATGTCTAATAAAAACTTTGGTTTTGGAACACAAATAAGAAAGTCTCCATATTTTGATGCTACTGTAAAATGGGGAGCAACAGGTTTTTCTGTATATAATCACATGTATATTCCAAGGGATTTTGGAAGTCCTGAGCAAAACTTTTGGAACCTTATTGAAAAATCAATTTTATGTGATGTTGCAGTCGAAAGACAGGTTGAGATCACTGGTCCTGATGCATATAAATTTACTCAGCTTTTAACTCCTAGAGATCTTTCAAAGTTATCAGTTGGACAATGTAAATATGTTTTAATTGTAAATAATGATGGTGGAATTTTAAATGATCCAGTTTTATTAAGACTAGCTGAAAATCATTTCTGGTTATCTTTAGCAGATAGTGATGTTTTGTTATGGGCACAAGGTGTTGCAGTTAACTCAGGTTTAGATGTTAAAATATCTGAACCAGATGTATCCCCTCTACAGTTACAAGGCCCTACCTCACAAGAAATAATGGTCAAACTATTTGGTGAAGATATCAGAGATCTTAAATATTATTGGTTAAGAGAATATGAACTTGATGGAATTCCATTAATTGTATCAAGAACTGGTTGGTCAAGTGAACTTGGTTACGAAATATATTTAAGAGATGGCTCAAGAGGTAATGAACTTTATGAAAAAATAATGGAAGCTGGTAAAGAACATGGTATTCAACCTGGTCATACATCCTCTATTAGAAGAATAGAAGGTGGTATGCTTTCTTATCACGCAGATGCAGATATTCATACAAATCCATTCGAATTAGGATTTGATCGATTAGTTAATTTAGATGCTGATATAAATTTTATAGGTAAAGAAGCACTTAAAAAAATCAAGCAAGAAGGAATTAAAAGAAAACAAGTTGGTCTTATCATTGATTGTGATCCATTATCAGGACCAAACACAACTTTTTGGCAGATTGAAAAAGATGGCAAGAAAATTGGTAAGGTAACTTCAGCTGTATATTCACCTAGATTAAAAAAGAATATTGCACTTGCAATGATTGAAGTTAATCATTCAGAATTAGGTAATAAATTAAATATAGAAACTCACGAAGGAAAATATTCAGCTACAATAGTAGAAAAACCTTTTTACGATCCAAAAAAGAAAATAGCTAGTAGCTAAGATTTAATATTGTATCCTTTTTTCAATAGAACTGTAACCACAGTTACACATGACATCAAAAATACTACCATTGAAATAACACTCACCCAAATATTGAAATCTGAAACACCATAAAAGGCAAATCTTAAACCATTAATTAAATAAACAACTGGGTTAAAATAAGTAACTGTTTGCCAGAACTCAGGCAACATATCTAAAGAATATAAACTACCACCTAAAAATACCATTGGCGTAATAACTAAAGTTGGAATGATAGACATTTGCTCAAAATTAGAGCTCATTAAACCAATTAAAAAACCAAATAGAGCAAATGTAAATGCTACTAATACTAATAAAAATATCATTAATAATGGATACATTACTTGAACCTCAACAAAGAACGTTGATGTTAAAAATATTACCAATCCAACAATAAGAGTTTTAGTAGCACCTGCACCAACAAAAGCTAAAACAATTTCAAAAGTTGAAATTGGTGCAGCTAAAATTTCATAAATAGTTCCATTAAATTTTGGAAAAAATATCCCAAATGAAGTGTTACTGATAGATTGAGTTAACAACGTTAACATTAAAAGACCAGGAACAATAAAAGATCCATAACTAATTCCATCAATCTTTTCTACATATCCACCAATTACAGATCCAAAAACAATAAAATAAAGAGAGGTTGATAGAACTGGTGAAAATAATGATTGCATCAATGTTCTCTTAAATCGATCCATTTCATGTAAGTACATTGCTCTAAATGCGTAATAATTAAACTTCATTGTTCTCCTTTACTAATGTCACAAATATTTTCTCTAAAGTAGTTTGTTCAGTTTTTAAATCTTGTAATTTTAAATTTGCATCTTTTAAATCTTGTAACAAGTTAGTTATTCCAGTGCTTTTAGCTCTAACATTATATGTGTAATTAATTGATTTTTTATCTTCTCCGATTTCTAGATTATACTTATCTAAACTGCTTGGGATTTCAGTGATTTCTTCTTGAAGATCTACTGTAAGCTTTTTATGTCCCATTTTTTTCAATAATTCTTTTGTTTCATCAACAACGATAATTTCTCCTTGATTGATTACTCCTACTCTATCAGCGATAGCCTCTGCTTCTTCAATATAATGAGTGGTAAGAATAATAGTAACACCAGTTTTTCTTAGTGTTTCAACTACCTTCCACATGTCTTGACGCAATTCAACATCCACACCAGCCGTTGGCTCATCTAAAAATAATATAGTTGGCTCGTGAGACAATGCTTTTGCAATTAATACCCGCCTCTTCATTCCTCCAGACAACTGTCTTAATCTTAAATCTTTTTTATCCCATAAGCTTAAGTCTTTTAAAATTTTTTCAATATGTTTTGGATCTGGTTTTTTTCCATACAAACCTCTTGAATAAGAAACATTGTTAAATACAGTTTCAAATTGTTCTAAGGTTAATTCTTGTGGAACTAATCCAATTCTAGATCTTGTTTCTCTATAATCATCAATGATATCAAAATCATCTACTGTAACTTTTCCTGAAGATGGTCTAACGATTCCACAAATAATACTTATAAGGGTAGTTTTACCTGCACCATTTGGTCCAAGCATTGCAAAAATTTCACCTTTTTTAATGTTTAGGTTTATTTTCTTTAATGCTTCAAAGCCATTATCGTAGACTTTTGATAGATTATTTATGCTTATTTGATCTGACATGAACTAGGCATATATAGAGACAATTTATTGTATTACAATATTTTAAAATTTGTTTACAACCCACCATTAATGAGAAAAATTTTTGTATTTATTTGTTTTATCTTTGCATTCACAGCTAATGGGATGGCTAAAGAAACAACTTACACTAAAGAGTTGTTTGACAAGGCTTTAGCGGATGGAAAAGTTGTAGTGGTTAGTTCTTGGGTTAAATATTGCACATCTTGTGCTAGTCAAATGAAAGTTCTTGATAAAGCAAAAAATGATTTTGATAATATTGAATACTTTAAATTTGATGTAACCAATAAAGAAATTGCTAAATTTTTTAATGTTCAATATCAAACGACACTTTTAATTTTTAAAGATAATAAAGAAGTTTACAGAAGCATTGGTGAGACAACCAAAGATCTTATTTATGATGCTTTAAAATCAGTTATCTAAATTAATTACTTTTCAATTTCAAAATTACTGCTGGTAAAAAAGTTGCAACAACAAATGATAAAAATAATAAAGATTGTGCAACAAATGGTGAAAATAGATCTTTAGACATCAATCCCCCAACTAATAAACTCTTAGAAAAATCTGGATAAGGAAACATTAAAAATCCACCAATTAAACCTATGATAATTGAAACATAAGCAGTTTTTTCATTTACCTTGTTGTAAAAGCTGTAAAAGACTGTGAACACAAATGCACAACAAAATAAATCTGCAAGTAAAAATAAATACAAAATATCAAATCCTTTTGATGCAACACCAAATGCAATCAATGATAAAAATACGATAAAGTATTTAGAAATTTTTAAATAATCTGTTTTTTTATCTAAATTAAAAGTTGCCTTACCATCAACAACAAACAAACTTGATATCGCATTAACCAATGTATCAACTGTTGAAATTGTTAAAGCTAATCCAAGAATAATAATAATTAAGGAAAGCATTTCGGTTTGTTCTTTTAACAATAAAGTAAAAAATCCTAAATCAGCTCTTGCTGAAGGATCAATAGAAAATGAAACCATTCCAATAAAGCCCATTAAAAAAACTATCGGTACAATTACAAAAAACGAAATGATTAATGCTGATTTTAAAGTGTTGTAATCTTTAGCAGCATAAACCCTTTGCCAATTTCCTTGGTGAAATAAATTTGTAGCAGCAACAGCTATAAAAAAAGTTAACCCAGCTGTATAACTTGGAATATAGGATGAACTTAACAATTGCGGATTTTTTTCTTTAATTAGTGCAAAAGAAAAATTATCTCCTGTTGATGAACTGATAATTAAAATTAGAATTAATAAAAGAAAGCCAATTACTATCATTTGAATATTATCAGTAAAAATAGAAGCCCTTAGACCGCCATAAAGCGTATACGTTAAAGTCGCTAAAAGTACTATTAATGCTGTGATCCAAAGATCTGTACCTGATAAATAATTTATCAAAACTGCAACAGCTGTCACCTCTGCACAAAGAAAAATAAACATGTAAAAAATTGTCATTAACAAAATCAGTTTAAACAAACTTTTTCCAAATTTTTTTCTCATAAACTCAATTAGAGAAGAACCTTTTGGAAACTCAGATCTAATTTTTCTTCCAAAATAAATTAAGAAAATCATGGGAAAAGCTGTACCAAGAGCATAACCAATAACAGCCCCTATTCCACCCCATGTAGCAGCAGCAACAGGGCCAAATAAAATCCATGCTCCTAAAGCAGACGCAACAAGACTGGTCGTTAATGAAAATAATTCTATATTTCTATTTGCTGTTAAATAGTTACTTATTCCTTGGAATTTTTTAGAATGATAAATTCCTAAAACAGCAAATACCAAACTAATTACAATTACTAATGTTAATGATGATGATTGACTTAAAAAGTATGTGTTATCCATTTTATCCCTTTCTGAATTACCGGACAGGTTCGTAGGGTTTAATCTCAGTCTGTTAAGACACCCCTTTGTTTTAAATATATATTTAATTTTATGTTTTTAAACTAAAATATTAAGTTATATTAAGAGTTATGAACTACAAAGCATCACCAAAAAGATATTCCAACATGAAATATAGAAGATGTGGGAAGAGTGGTGTTGATCTACCTTTGATAAGCCTTGGTCTTTGGCATAATTTTGGTGGTAAACAACTTACATCTGAAGCAAAGAAGATGTTGTTTTATTCTTTTGATTCAGGGATTACTCATTTTGATTTAGCAAATAATTATGGTCCACCAGCAGGTAGTGCAGAGGCTAATTTTGGAAAAATTTTAAGTAAAGAATTTAAAAGATATAGAGATGAATTAATTATCTCATCTAAAGCAGGTTATGATATGTGGGAAGGACCTTACGGTGAATGGGGTTCTAAAAAATATATCATTGCAAGCTGTGATCAAAGTTTAAAGAGAATGGGTTTAGATTATGTGGATATATTTTATTCACATAGATTTGATCCAAATACACCATTAGAAGAAACAGCAGATGCTTTAGAGCTTATTTATAGATCTGGTAAAGCACTTTATATTGGTATTTCTTCTTATTCTTCAAAGAAAACAATTGAGATGTTTAATATTTTAAAGAAAAGAAACATTAAAATATTTATCCATCAACCCTCTTACTCTTTAATCAATAGATGGTTTGAAAAAGACTTGGATAAAAATTTAATTAAATTAGGAATTGGAACTATTGCTTTTTCACCATTAGCACAAGGAATGCTGTCAGATAAATATTTAAAAGGTATACCAAAAGCATCAAGAGCAAGTGATCCAAAATCTGCATTAGATAAAAGTTTCATAACTAAAAGAAACATAAAGATAATTTCAGATTTAAATCAAATTGCTAAAAAAAGAGGTCAAACATTATCGCAAATGGCTTTGGCTTGGGTGTTAAATAATAAAGCGGTAACTACAGCTTTAATCGGTGCGAGTAGTGTAAAACAAATAAAAGAAAATATTGAAAGTTTAAACAATTTAAATTTTTCTAAATCTGAGCTTAAAGAAATAAATAAAAAAGCTAAAGAAGGAAATATTAATAAGTGGGCAAGATCTAGTTCTTATTAAAAGAAGTGTTTTTCAATTAAATAATGAAGAGTAAAAATAATTAAAGAAGCACAAATAATTAGAAATACTCTTTCTTGATTACTCATTATTGTTGACCTTTATGATTCATTATTTCGATCATACACTGAGTAGCATACTCTCTCCACTCTGTAGAATTCTTGTTTTTTAAGCTATTTAAATGATCTCTGTTACTTTGAATATCGTCTTTATGTTTTAGATAATCAGCCCCATTTAGATTTGCTTCCATAGAAGAAAGGTTGGTTTCCATTGCTTTTATCCATTCTTTTCCAAGCTCAACACATTTTTGGTCATCTTTTTCATCACAGATTTGTTTGAAAAAATTAAAAATAACATCATCAGTATTAACTGAAGTGTTCATGTCTTATTGCTCAATACAGGTTCCGATTGAGTCTGGACCACATGTCTTACCATTAGTCCAAGTAGCACCAATCAGATTTGCATTTTCAAAATTTGCATTAGTAATGTTTGCAGATGTAAAATTTGCTTCCATCAAATTTGCATTTTGAAAATTAGCTTCTATTAGAGTTGCCCCCATGAAATCAACTCTAGTTAAGTTTGCATTAGTAAAATTTGTTTTTTCAAAATTTCCACCAATACTAATTGTTTCATAAAGATTAGCTCTAACAAATGTTGATTCTGGAAAAGTTCCAAAAGATAAATTTGAATTCATCATAATGCTTTTATCTAAATTTACTTGCACAAAACTTGCAAAAGATAAATTTGAGTTAGGTAGATAACTACCTTGTAGATCCTGTGCATCTGAAAATCTGCATTTAGAATAATCTACACCATCTGTTAATGGATCATCGCATGCAGCATTTGAATTTGAAACAAAAAAGAAGCTAAAGAATATTAAAAGAAGTATTTTTTTCATAATTAAAATTAACAAATAAAATATGTCAAAACAATGAAGGTTTATGCCTTTAAAAATAATTTAACATTATAAATTAATGTATTTTTGAAGTATAAAAATCAACCTATGAAAGAATATAACATTGCTTCAATAGCAGGAGATGGGATAGGAAAAGAAGTAGTCCCTGAAGGCTTAAAAGTACTAAAAGACGCTGCTGAAAAACATCAATTTAAAATAAATTTTACAGAATATGATTTTGCTTCATGTGATTATTATGAAAAACATGGAAAAATGCTTCCAGATGATTGGAAGGAAAAATTAGGAAAACATGATGCAATATTCTTTGGCGCAGTTGGAATGCCAGATCAAGTTCCAGATCATATATCGTTATGGGGATCCTTACTTCAGTTTAGAAGAGAATTTGATCAATATATAAATCTTAGACCGGTAAAATTGTTTCCTGGAATTAATCCTCCGTTAGCAAATAAAAAACCAGGTGACATTGATATGCTAATTGTTAGAGAAAATACTGAAGGTGAATACTCTTCTGTTGGTGGAAGAATGTTTAAAAATACTGATAGAGAAATAGCTATTCAGGAAACTATCATGTCTGCCCATGGAATAGATAGAGTTCAAAAATTTGCTTTTGAATTAGCAAAACAAAGAAAAAGAAAAAAATTAACGAATGCAACAAAATCAAATGGTATTTCAATTACAATGCCGTTTTGGGATGAACGTTTTAATGCAATGAAAGAAAATTATCCTGATATTGAAACAGATCAATATCATATTGATATTTTGGTTGCTAGATTTGTACTAAATCCAGAATGGTTTGATGTTGTTGTTGCATCTAATTTATTTGGAGACATTCTTTCTGATTTAGGACCTGCTTGCACTGGAACTATTGGAATTGCTCCATCTGGTAATATTAATCCTGAAAATAAATTTCCATCTTTATTTGAACCAGTTCATGGTTCAGCACCTGATATTGCGGGAAAAGGTATTGCTAATCCTGTAGGACAAATTTGGTCAGGAGCAATGATGTTAGATTATTTGGGAGAAAAAGAAGCATCTAATTCAATTGTTGAGGCTATTGAAAAATCTTTAAGTCAAAAAGAAAATAGAACTAAAGACTTAGGTGGAGAAGCTGATACCTTAAAATGTTCTAGTTCAATATTGGCTAATCTTTAAATCTTAACCTTCTTACCAGTTTTTGCACTTTTGGTTATTGCTGCAAAAATTTTTAAAGAAATTAAACCGTCATTGCCATTTACTTTTGGCTTAACTTTTTTAGATACCACATCAGCAAAATGATCAATTTGGTTTACTAAAGTACTGTCGTCTTTTTTATTTTTATCTTCATTAACAAAGATCTTATTCCACCAACTTCGCTCATTTTTATAAAACCAATATTTTAAATTAGGAAATTGCAATGATCCCTTAGTACCACCGATCATATATGCGGATTGATTAGTTATAGGATAGGCTGGGTTTTCCCCTGCAGTTAACTCATAACTCCATGGAGCAACAATTGTATCTGATAAATTTAATGTACAAAGTGCACCTGAATTAAAAATTAAGCTAATTGTTGCTGTATCTTCAACTGCAAATTTTCTAGTTTTATTGGTTGTAAATGCTTGAACGTATTTAATAGATCCAAGTAGGTAGCAAATCATATCGATATCATGGACTAAATTAATTCCTAAAGGCCCTCCACCTTTACTAATTCTCCATTTTTCTTTGTAATAAGCTTTGTGTTTATATAACCAACACAATACATTTGCTGAAACGATGTTTCCTAATTTACCTTTATCGATTAACTCTTTTACCTTTGATACAATAGAGTTATGTCTTCTATGATAACCTATCAGTAACGGTGTTTTATTTTTATTAGCACTACTAATAATTTTTTTAGCTGAATTAATGTTATCTGAAATAGGTTTTTCTAATAATACCGGAATTTTTTTCTTTAAAAAACTGACTGTATGCTTTTCATGAAGTTGATTTGGAGTAGCTACAATTACTGCATCCAAATTCTTTGAATTTAAAAGTTCGTCTACATTTGAAAATAATGGGATTTTATAAGTTTTTGATAAATTTTTAGCATTCATAGTAATATCTACTATTGAATGAAGGTTTGCTTTTTTAGATTTTGAAATTGCCTTTATATGTTGCAACCCCATTAAGCCTGTTCCAACAATGGATATATTTATTTTTTTATTCATTTTACAAAATATTTATTTTTGTAAAGTACCTATAAAGTTTTTTAGGTTTAATTAAAGTACTTGGAAAATTTTTATTGTTTGGTGCATCTGGGTAGTGTTGCGTTTCTAAACAAACCCCCTGGTAAGGAGCAAGTTTATTTTTATACCTCAAACCTTGACTGGTATAGAGCTGTACACCAGGAAGATTTGAATAAAAGTCTAATTGAATATTAGTTTTTTTATTTTTTAGAGAGGCTAAATAATTTTTAGAATTTTTTTTAATACAATATGTTAAATCAAATCCCAATTGATTGATTGTATTAGATACTCTCTTTATTTTTTTGTTTTTAATAATGTCTATTTTTTTTCCAATATTTTGAAACTTATTAAAATCATTAATAGTATTTTTAACTTTTTTAATTTTACCAGTTGGGATTAATTTATTAGTTACTTCAAGATATTTTTCAGAGTTAATTTTTAAATCATGATTAAAAATTGTCTCTTTTTTACTCTTATTCAAGTTCCAATAACTATGATTGGTTAAACTCACATGGGTTAATTCGCTTGATTTATATTGATATTTTATAAATAAACTTTTGTTTTTGATTTCAAAAATACACTCTGAATTTAGATCTCCTGGAAAACCTTGGTCTAAATTTTTAGATAATAATTTATAAATAATTTTATTTTTTGAATGATGTTTTATTTTCCATTCTAATCTATCAAATCCTATTTTTCCTCCATGGAGTGTATTTCTTCCTTCGTTGCCATCAAGTTTATAAATCTTATTTTTAATCTTAAATTTTGAATTTGAAATTCTGCCCGCGTACCTGCCGCAAGTAGCACCTACATAAAAATTCTTACTGCTATAATTTTTTGTAGGACCTAGATTTAAGATTAAGTTAATTCTCCTTTTCTTGTCATAAACCTCGTACAAACAAGCGCCAATATTAATTGACTTAACTCTTAAATATTTATTTTCTATCGTTGAACTTTGTACTTGCACAAAGTCTCTTATAGCCAACCTTTATCAACGATGTAAGATTGATTTGTGCAACCAGAAGACTGTTCTGATGAAAAAAATAATACTGTTTGAGCAAGCTCATGAGGCATTAGTTTCTCTTTTAAACATTGGTTTTTCATCAAATCTTTTTCAGATTCTTCGTTTAACCACATATCAATTTGTCTTTGTGTTAAGACCCACCCTGGAACTACTGAGTTAACTCTAATATTAAATTCTCCTAAATCTCTAGCGAATGACCTTGTTAAGCCAACTACTCCAGATTTCGCTGCTGTATAAGCTGCCATACCACCTTGTCCAACCATCCAAGATGCTGAACCCATATTAACAATTACACCACCTTTATTTTCAATCATTGATTTTTTAACTGACTGTACTGTGAAAAAATAATGTCTTAAGTTTACATTTATTCTCTCATTCCAATATTCTTCTGTAACATCATCAATTTTATGTCTTGTGTCATTAGCAGCGTTATTGATTAAAATATCAATTGGACCTTTTTGATCTATGATGTCTGCAATTGTCTTTTGAAGTTGTTTTATGTTTAATAAATCACATTCAATAAAAGTTGGTATTGAATATTTTTTATTTTTTATACTTTCAATTAATTTTTCAGATTCTGATACATTAATGTCTATAAAGTAAACTTCTGAACCTTGTTCACAAAAATGTTCAACAATTGAAGCTCCAATTCCTGATCCTCCGCCAGTGATAAATACTCTTTTATTTTCTAAATCGTAATATTTTACTTTCATTTTCTTAATCCTCCACTAGTTACAAAAATCTCTATCAGCATTATTTATATTTTTTTAATCAATTTTCTTAATGCTGTTTTTATTATTTTTACTAGTTATAGAGTATTTAAATTAAAAATATATATTTTATTTAGCTTTATAACCTAAACCAATATTATTTATTTTTTTACTTGCATCCATTATTTTTGGATATTCATAATTTAATCCTAAAAGCTGTCGCACTTTTGGATTTGAATTATTTTTGAAGTCTTCCGATAAATAAGTAACTAAATCTTCAACTGGTTTTATATACTTTGGAAGAAACTCTATCAGTAATGCTGCTCTTTGGTGATCTGATTTATTTGGTGATGCTCCATGCCAACAGTTACCATTAAAAAAAACTAAATCTCCAGGATTAGCAATCATTTGTTGTTTGTTTGAAAAGTCATCATTTTCATTTGGATAGTGTAGTTTCTTTTGTGATCCTGGTATGAAAGCCGTTGCTCCTGATTGTTCTGAGCAGATATCTAAAGGTATAGTAGCCTGACAGTTTTGTGCAAATGAACTATTAAGACCCATTGGAAAAGTCTCACTATTATAAAAATCCCAATACGGATAATCGATATGTAGTTCTTGACCTATTGATCCTGGTAGCAATCTACTTGCGCAGTATGATCCACAAAAAAACTCTGAACCTAAAAGTTTAGACATTAAGCTAAAAATAATGTCATTTGTTATTAATTTACTAAAAACCTCTCCTTTACCAAATAAATTCCATATTCTTTGCTGTAGTTTAATTTTATCAGACGCCTCAGCCTCGGCGTTAAAGTGGGTTTCTTTTTGCTCTTGTGTATCTGCAAAATGATTAACAATCTCTCTTGCTTCTTTGATATCGTTTAAATTATATACGTTTTCAACAACAATAACTCCAGATTCATGCATTAATTCATTTATTGCTTCGGTAATATTAAAAGTATTTCTTGAGAATTTACGCATCAATAAATTTTAAGTGAAAAAAAATTAAAAAAAAATAAAAAAAATTATAACTCTAATTCTTTAGCTAGATCACCAATTTTAGCACCACCTGCCATCAATCTTTTAACTTCTTCATTACCTAGTTCTGAAGACAATCCTGAACCAATTACTTCTCCTAAACTTAAAAAAGTAAATCGATCAGCTATAAGACGTGCATGAATTTCATTGTGGGTGATAAGTATAATTGCAATATTTCCTAAATTTTGAACTTTTTTAATTGTCTTTAAAACTTCCATTTGTTGCTTTTGACCTAATGCTGATGTGGGTTCGTCTAATATTAATATCTTCGCACCAAAATAAATTGCCCTTGCAATAGCCAAAGTTTGTCTTTGTCCTCCTGACATTGTTCCAACTGGTTGATTAGGGTTTGCAATGTTAATTCCAATTTTAGACATTTCCTCTATTGTTATTCTGTCCATCTCATCCATTTGCATTAAACCAAATCCACTAGGTCCTTTTATTATTTCACGTCCAAGAAAAAAATTTCTTGTTACTGAAGTTAGAGCGTTAAGTGCTAAATCTTGATAAACTGTTCCAATTCCTGCATCAGATGCTTGTCGTGGTGTAGTAAAGTTAACATTTTCTCCATCTACTTTTATTTCTCCACTTGTCATAGGATGAACACCTGATAACACTTTGATCAAAGTTGATTTTCCAGCACCATTATCACCTAACAATGCGTGAACTTCACCTGGATAAACATCTAATGAAACACCATTTAAAGCAGTAAATGCTCCAAATTTTTTTACTAAATTTTTTATTTCAATTAATGGTTTTTTATCCATTAGATATTTCCCATAATTCGTTTTCGTATATTTTCATTGGTAAAGGCAGCAGTAACAAGTACTGCTCCAAGGAACACTCTGTAGAACGATCCATCAATTCCAGGAATATAAAAGAAAGCTTCTTTTGCAATTCCAAAAATAATTGTTCCTAGAATTATTCCACCTATAGTTCCAAAACCTCCAGTTAAAACAACACCACCAATAACCGCTGCAGCAATTGCTTCTAACTCTTTTAAATTACCTTTAGCTGTATCTGCAGTATTAACTTCAAATACCTGACAAGCCGCAAACATAGTTGCGCAGAATGCTGTGAACATAAATAATGAAATTTTAACTTTATTCGTTGGCACACCATTAGCTTTTGCGGCATTAAGATTTCCACCAGTTGAATAAATCCAGTTACCTGCTTGAGTTTTACTTAAAATTAAATAACAAATAAATGCAATCAGTCCCCAAATCATCAAACAAGAATACATTCCTTTAGCAAAAATGTTTCCGAAGTTATTTACGTTCCAATCTACCGTATAATATAGCCAGTTAAATACTGGTTCCATAATATCGCCACCAAAGAAATTAGCTACAGGTCTTGCAGTAACTATCGTGTCGATGTATGCTTTTGCTATATCGATATCAGTTACCGCTTTTGCTGCAACTTCGGGAACATTAACACCAGCTTCAATTTTCTTTGTCAAAATTTCAACCATTGAGTCATTGCCAGATTTTTTTGCCCCAGCTAATGATTTTTCTAAGGTTGCAATCATCTTTTCAGCATTCATAGCAGTTTTATAAGCTGCAACTTTTTCGTTAATATATGTTAATCGTTCAGTTAATTTTGCAACCGTGCTAGCTGGCACAGTGCTAAGAATTTCTAATAATTGGTCATTTGGTAAAGATTTAGCGGCATCTCTCTCCATTTCTCCATGACCTGGGACATTTATAATGTTTTTGATATCAGGTAAATCTGTAACAGTTGTTGATCCAGCAGTTTGATCAGGAGCTTTGTTAAATGCTCTGTATGATACCTCAGTTAAACCTCTTAAGAAGAAAAGTCCACCTAGTGTAACAATGAAAGAAGATATTCCACTCTTAACAATTATCCATCCTTGTATCCATCCAAAAGATAATGTCATACATAATGTAATTAATATTGCTAATAATGGAGATACATCTTGAATTTTAAATAATGTAAATCCTTCAAAATGAAAACCACCTTCAAAAGATATATAAGGGATAACAACAGCAAAACCCCATTTAAGTATCATTGCCATACAACCACCGGCAAAACCGATCATTGAACCAACAGAAAGATCAAATTCACCTGCAATGATTAACATTCCAGCAGCAAGAGCAACTATCCCTAATTGAGCAATTACCCTAAAATTATTTCTAATTCCTAAAGCGTTAAATCCTTCACCAGAGAAAGGGTTAAGAGAAAATTGTCCTTCTGGAATAGAAAAGTATCCCAACATACAAAAAAGTAAAACCATAACTCCAAAAGGTCCAACTTCTGGTCGAGACATAAATGCAGAGTACCATTTTTTTTCACCTTGTCGGTCTGACTCTTGTCTTGGTTTTTTTGTTGTTGAAGTATTCATTAATTAAAGACTTATTAATTTTGTTAAAAAAAAAGGGCCGATTGAATAATCGACCCTTTAAATTATTACAGACTATCTATCAATACCTGCTAAAGCAGCAACTGAAGAAGCGTTAGACTTGTCAACGAAGCCAGGTCCTGATGGGATGTTAGCTCCTGGTAAAAGTCCAGCACTGTTGTTGTACAAGTGTAATACGATGATTGGCATATAACCTTGTAATCTTTGTTGTTGATCGATAGTGAAAGCAACTCTTCCAGATCCGATTAAATCCATAACTGCAGGACTTAAGTCGAAGCAAGAGTGGTGTACTGTCATACCTAGATCAGCTAAAGCTTTATCAACAGCTTCACACACGTGTGGTCCTACTGAAAGGATCGCATCGATATCGCTGTTAGCTTGTAAAGCAGCAGTTGCTCTAGTTTGAATAGTTGCAGGGTCAGATGTAGTATCAGTCATTTGCATAGGAACAGCAGAACCGTAACCTTCACATCTGTCTACAAGAGCTGTGTTGTATGCTTCTTGAATCATACAAAGTGCTTTAGAAGCACCTTCAGCTTTTGCTCTTTCACCAGCTTTTTGTCCAGCAAGTAATTCAGGCTGACCAACGTGCATTAAAGCACCTAGGCTAGCAGATGACTCTAAACCAGAGTTCATTGTAATTACTGGAACACCAGCAGCAACAGCAGCTTTAATAGCTGGGCCTAATGCATCTGGATCTGGTAAAGAAATTACCATACCATCTGGTTGAGTAGCTGCAGCAGCTTGAATTGAGCTTGCCATATCAGCCATATCAGCAGAAGGGTTGTAGATATATTCGAAGTCAGCACCGATTGCTCTAGCTGCATCTTCACCACCTTTTTGAACTACAGGCCAAAAAGGATCTTTTCCTTCACCATGAGTAATCATGACATATCTTTCAGCGAACGCAGAAGTTGCAAATAATGCAAGAGCTGCAATCGAAAGTATAAGTTTTTTCATTATTTCTCCCTTTTTTTATGTTTTTAAATTAATTTAAAAAATGAAATATACCCACTTTGAGTAAAGATCATAACAAAAAATATAGATACAACTTTTAATTGAAATTTTTTTTTTAAATTTTTTTCGCTTCTTTGCTTGTCTTTAAATTTTAGAATTTTTCTAAATTTAAATTTAAAACTAATATGTCGCGCTTCTTCCTAATCTTGCAGCACCTCTAACGCCACTCGCATCGCCATATCTTGGTTTTAAAAAAACACCTTCGTATTCTCTGCCAATTACAAATTTTCGCACCAGTGAATCTATTTCATGTAAGAAATCAATTTCGTTTGAAACTCCTCCTCCAAATATAAAAGCATCAGGATCCAATATATTTATTATACTCGAAAGTGACATTGCTAAATTTACTTTAAAATCGTCTATAAATTTTTCAGCATCTAAATCATGTTTTCTATTTAATTCAAAAATCTCGTTTGTTTTCAAATTTTTTCCATAAAGTTTTTTAAATCTTTTAGCTAAGCCTAAGCCAGATAAAAAACTTTCAATCTCTGCTTCTCTAGGGTTACTTGAATCGAAATTTTCCTTTTTTGCAGCAAAGTAAGGAATTTGATTATGACCCCACTCTCCGGCAACACCATTTGGACCACTTACTATTTTTTTATCAATTACCAAACCACCTCCAACTCCAGAACCTAAAATAATTCCATAAACAATTTTATAATGTTTCCCTGCTCCATCTATGGCTTCTGATAAAGCAAAACAATTTGCATCATTTTCACAAAATACTTCTTTACCCAATGCCTTACGCAAATCATTTTGAAAAGGTTTTTTTTCTAACCAGCTGATGTTGGGAACGTTTTTAACCAACCCTGTTTGAGGAGAGTGAACTCCAGGATGACAAACACCGATTGGAAGTTCTTGTTTAAACTCTTCTTCTAATTTTTTGTGAATATCTTTTATTGCAGTAATAATTTGAGTATAGTTTTTTGGACATGCTATTCTAGATCTATGTTTTTCTTGTCCATCTTTTTCGAGTACAACACTCTCTATCTTTGTTGCACCAACGTCTATACCTACTTGCATAATTATTAGTAAGTTGCTCTACCACCGCTTAGATCGAACACTGCAGCTGTTGAGAAAGAGTTTTCTTCGCTTGATAACCAAGCAACTAAGGAAGCCAATTCCTCTACTTTAGCAAATTTATTTCTTGGTATTTTTGAAAGCATATAATTTATATGCTCCTCAGTCATTTGATCAAAAATTCTAGTTTTTGCAGCAGCCGGAGTAACACAATTTACTGCAATGTTTTTTTGTGCAAGTTCTTTACCTAAAGATTTAGTTAATCCTATCACTCCTGCTTTTGAAGTACTGTAAGCACTTGCATTTGGATTTCCTTCTTTACCTGCAATAGAGGCAATATTAACAATTCTTCCATAATCATTCTTTGTCATAAATGGAACAACTGCTTTGCAACAATAAAAGACTGCATTTAAGTTAAGATTAATAACTTTGTTCCACTCTTCTATTGGATACTCTGCAACAGTAGTGTTCATGCCTGCTACACCTGCATTATTAATAAAGATATCGATCTTACCATGAGATTTTTCAACTTCAGACAATTTTGAATTAATTGTTTCATAGTTGCTCACATCAACTATTTGATAAGTTAAATTTTCTGAATTTACTTTTTCTAATGCTTTTTTAGCTTCACCTTCATCGATATCCCAAATTACTACTTTAGCACCAGACTCGATAAATCTTTCAGTGATAGCTAATCCAAACCCTTGGGCTCCACCAGTTACAATTGCCACTCTGTTATTTAAATCAAATTTAATCATAGTTTATTTTTTAATTTTTCTAGATCTTATTAATGGAAAAGCTAGAGCAATTAAAGATAAAATAAAGAATGTTAAAGCTATTGGTCTTGTAAAAAACATCAACCAATTTCCGTCAAATATAACTAGAGATTGTCTCAAAGTACCTTCAACTAATTCACCTAAAATTAAACCAATTATAACAGGGACAACTGAGAAACCATATCTTCTCATGAAGAAACCAAGCACTCCAAAAAATAACATGATCCAAACATCAATTATAGATTGATTTAATGAATAGGTTCCACAAACTGAAACTGCAAAAATCATCGGCCATAGAATTTTATTAGGCACCAATGTTATTCTTGCAAAAATTTTTGCACCGAAAAAACCAAATATAAAGAACAAAACATTAGCAATTAACATTGCACCAAAAATTCCATATAAAAAATCAGGTTGTTCTTTAAATAAATCTGGACCAGGTCTAACACCATGTATAATTAATCCAGTTAAGATAACAGCTGTTGTTGCACTTCCAGGAATTCCAAGAGCAAGTGTTGGAACCATCGCACCACCTGTCGCTGCATTATTTGCAGCTTCTGCACCTGCAATACCTTCAATAGAACCTTTTCCAAATTCCTCTGGGTTTTTTGAAAATCTTTTTGCTTCTGAATATCCAATTAAAGAAGCAACTGTTCCTCCTTCTGCAGGCAGCACTCCAATAAATGAACCAATACCACTAGATCTTAAAATTGTTTTCCAAGTTTTTTTGTAATCATCTTTACTTGGAAGCTTGATTGCTTTTAAGGCTATTCTGTTAAATACTTGATTAATTAAAGTTGACTGAGTTAACATCTCACTCATTGCAAATAATCCAACAACAACAGGAATAAAACCAATTCCTTCTGTTAATTCATTAATTCCAAAAGTAAATCGATCAATTGATGTCATAAAATCTTTACCAACTGTTGAAATCAAAATTCCAAATGCACCTGCAATCAAATTCTTAATTGGACTACCCTCTCCAATTGATGCAAGCATCGTTAAACCAAAGATCGCTAAAGCAAAATATTCTGGCTGACCAAATTCATATGCAAGCTGCGCTAATATAGGTGCAAAAAAGACAAGTATTACAACACTAAAAATACCACCAACTGTACTTGATACAGTAGCCATTCCTAGAGCTCTTCCTGCCTCTCCTTTTTGTGCCAAAGGATAACCATCTAAACAAGTTGCTGCAGCAGCTGGTGTTCCTGGTGTATTAATTAGAACTGCAGTTATCGCACCACCATAAGTACCTGCACAATAAATAGAAGTTAACAATACAATTGCTGACAATGGATCAAGTGTCATTGTAAAAGGTAAAATTAATGCACCGCCAGTTGTAGGACCTAAACCAGGTAACACACCTAAAATTAATCCAAACAAAGTTCCAAAAAATAAAACCAATAATAGCTTTGAGCTAAATAATGGAGCCATCATCAATAATAAATTATCCATCTAGCTATAATAAATGTTAGTTATAATTCCAGGTGGAAATCTTAGACCTAAAATTGTTTCAAAAAAAATAAAGACAATCACAGGAAATATAATTCCAACAAGTAATAAATAGAATATTCTTTTCTCACCCCAGTAATAAGAAACAAAAATAGATAAAACTGAAATTGCCAAGAAGAAATCTAAAGTTTTTGAGATGATTAAAAAAATTACAAAACTTGAAAGTGTTAAATAGAATGATTTTGGTAATTTTTTTTGAACCTTCCAAGGATTTTTTGTTGCTAAATAATAAATCAATAAAGTCATTACTATTATTAAAACCAAAAGTGCCTTTGGAAATGTTGCAGGCTGTATTCCTCTATTTAAAATAGGAGGAACAATATCAAAAGTAAAAGTAGTGATTAATAATGCTACAGAAATAAAAATAATTACAAAAGAGACTTTAAACTCATCTCTAAAAAAAAAGGGCAAACTTTTGTTTGCCCTTTTTTGTTTTTGTACATTTTTCATATTCAAATGTACTTTTAATTAGATTAGTTAATGTAACCTAAAGCTTTTAGCTGAGCAGTCATTTCAGCAAGCATTTCTTCCATTTGCTTACCCCACTCGTCAGCACCAACTACACTAGTGTCATCAAGACCAATTTCAGTTAAGAAATTTTTGTAATAGTTGTGGCTCATAGCTTTCATCATTCCAGCTTCTAACTGTTTTACTCTGTCTGCTGGAGCACCTTTTTTAGTTACGAAACCTCTAACAGTGGATAAAGAAACAGGAATTCCTAATTCTTTAGCTGTTGGAGAGTCACCAATTTTAGCCATTCTATTATTTGCTAAAACAACTGATACACAAAGTTTACCTTCGTTGATTTCAGTTAATGCTTCACCTAAGTTTAAAACACCTACATCGATATCACCTTTGATTAGGTTAGTTTTAATTGGCGCTACACCTTTGTAAGCAACAATAGTTGGATCTGTTAATCCACCTTTTTTAGTAAATGCAATTGCACTAACATCATCAATACCACCAGTGTGTGTTGTTCCATATTTTAGTGATTTTGATTTTTGCGCGCTAATGAATTTTTTAGCATCTTTAATTTCATTGTTACAGTTAACAACAAATAATTGAGGATCGTCTGTACCTCTTGCTAAAGGCTGCATATCGCTTAATTTTACTTTAGTTTTTCCTAAAGCCATTGATACTGCGTGACCAGTAGTCCAAGTTAAAGTGTGGTTACCATCTGCAGGTAAAGACATCATGTAATCCATAGATGCTGCTCCACCACCACCTTTTTTGTTAACTAACTGCATATCTTGTTTAAGAACTCTTCTCGCTCTTAATAACATCATTCTAGTAGTAACGTCAGTTCCACCACCAAAACCAGCGTGAGTAATTGCTTGTATTGGATGTCCATCAGCTTTTGCTGAAGTGATCATTAATGGAAGAGCTACAACAAAAAATTCAGTTACTAAAAAAGCAGCTGCTAAAAATAGTTTAAAGCTTTTTTTCATTATTTCCCTCTTTAGTTTATTTAGTTTTTATATATATAACTTATATATAAATATATAATCATATTCTGATACAAAACGTAAAGTAAAAAATGACTCAAACAAAAGCTAACATAGCTCTACTACTTGGTGATCCTGCGGGAATAGGACCTGAACTTATTTCAAAACTATTAAGTGAGGAAATAATTAACAAAGCAAATATTGTTGTTATTGGTGAAAAACAAATTCTCGAGAGTGGAAATAATGTAACTGGCAATTCTCACCAACTTGAAGTCGTAGAAAGCTTTGATCAAATTGATTTTAATAAATCGAACAGATATTTACTAGACATTTCAAAAGGAAAAAACCATAAATATAAAATAGCTGAACCTTCAAAAGAATCGGGTGAAAGTGTTTTAGAGGCTTTAGATTTAGCACTAAATCTTGCTAAAGAAAAAAAAATTGATGCAATCAATTTTGCTCCAATGAATAAAACAAGTTTGAAACTTGGAGGAAATACCCATTCAGATGAATTACAATTAATGGCTGAAAAATTAGATGTAAAAAGTTTTTGTTGTGAGTTTAATGTTATAGATAATTTTTGGACTGCAAGAGTAACCTCTCACATTCCAATTAAAGAAGTTGCACAGCACATCACAAAAGAAAATATCTTAAAGCCTATTAAATTAATTAATGAAGTTATGGAATTGAATGGCGTAAAAAATCCTAGAATAGCAGTTCAGGCACTTAACCCACATGCTGAATTTGGCACCGAGGAAAAAGATGAAATTATTCCAGCAATAGAAGAAGCAAAAAAACTTGGATTTAATACAGATGGTCCGTTACCATGTGATACATCTTTTGTGGTTGCTTATAAAAATAAAAACCATGATTGTATGGTTGGAATGTATCATGATGCACTTCAGTCTGGACTTAAAGCATTTGGTTTTGACAGAGGGGTTACAGTTCAAGGTGGGTTAACAGTTCCTGTAACAACTACTGCACATGGATCAGCTTTTGCAATTGCTGGAAAAAATGAAGCTAATTTAGCTCCAATTTTAAATTCATTTAAAATTGCATTATCAATGGCTGAAAATAAAAAGAAGTTAAGCTAAGCCTTATATTAAACCAGCATCTACCGTAAAATTTTGTTTAGTGCATCCAGATGAAACATCTGATGCCAAATATAAAACCATTCTTGAGACATCCTCAGGTAATACTTGTTTTTTAAGACACTGTTTATCCAGAATTTCTTTTTTAAATTTTGGATTTAACCATAATTTTGACTGTCTTTTAGTTGCAACTGAACCAGGTGCAATTGAGTTTATTCTAATATTGTGTTGTCCTAAATCTCTAGCTAGAGATTTAGTTAAACCAAAAATTGCAGCTTTTGCTGTACTATAAGCTGGAAACATCACAGCTCCTCTAATCCAACTAACAGAACCTAAATTTATTATTGATCCACCTTTGTTTTTAATCATACTTTTTTTAACTGCTTGAATAGCAAACAAATAGTGTTTCAAATTTATTGCCATTCTGTCATCCCAGTATTTTTCGGTAACTTCTTCAAGTGTGTGCCTTTGATCATTGGATGCATTATTTACCAAAATATCAATTGGACCTTTTTTTTTAATAATACCTTGAATTAGAGTTTTGTATTTTTTTATATTTTTAATATTACAAAATTGAAAAGTAGGTATTTTTTGTTTTTTCTTTTTAATTTTAGAAATTAATTTTTGAGCTTCTTTTTTATCTATATCAAAAAAATAAACCTCAACACCTTGTTCACAAAGATGTTCAACTATTGATGCACCAATACCAGATGCTCCACCTGAAACTAAAGCACGTTTATCCTTTAAATCAAAATATTGAACTTTCATTAAAATAAAAATTTATGATTAGTTTAATATTTTTTTTATTTCTTCTAAAGTAAAAGGTTTTGGTTTCTTGCAAGTTGTCTTTATTTCTTGTGGTATACCTGTTTGAGAAGCTCTCATAGTTGAATCTATTATATCTAAAACATGTAAAGAAAGCTCTCCATTACATCTATGTTCTAAATTGTTTTCAATTGCATAAGCCATCTCTGATAGACCAGCTCCTCTATAATTTGCATTTGTTGGAGATTCATTTGCTCTTGAGCTTTGACTTTTAATATTAATTTTTCCTAAAGGCATCATGTCGGTTTTATGTTCACCCCAATTACCACCAGCAGTTACTGAAACAAAGGCAGATCCACCAAACATATTTGGATCAGGAACAATAATTGATCCTTTGTTACCATATAGCTCTATGTGGTTTCTTTGATGAGCAACCACATCAAAAGATAAAGTAATCTGTATGATGCAATCATTTTCAAATTGTATAGTTGCAAGATAAGTTGTTGGAGTTTCTACTTTAAATTTTTGACCTTTTTTTGGGCCTATCCCAATTTCTCTTTCTTCAAAAACTTTTGTACATCTTCCTTGTACTTGTTTTGCTGGACCAATTAAATTTACTAATGCCGTAAGATAATATGGACCCATATCTATTACGGGACCCCCTTCATTTTCAGCAAACCAAGGTTCTGGGTTTGGATGATAAGATTGCACTCCAGGGAAAGCAAAAATAGCATTACCTAATTTAATTTCACCAATTACACCGTTATCAATGAGTTCACGAGTTTTTTGAATGCCCCCACCCAAAAAAGTATCTGGTGCATTTCCAATATAAAGATTTTTCTCTTTAGCAAGTTCAACTAATTTTTTTCCATGTTCAAAGTTAACAGCCATAGGTTTTTCAGCATAAGAATGCTTACCATTTTCTAAAGCCATTTTTGAAACTTCAAAATGTGCACCAGGAATTGTAAGGTTTAATATTATTTCAATCTCTTTATCTTTAAGAAGTTCTTCAACAGTTACTGCTTCAATATTATAATGGATTGCACACTTCTTTGCTGTTTCCATATTGATATCAGCACATTTAACAATCCTGATATTGTTGAAATACTCTTGAGCTCTAAAATAAGTTTCTGAAATATGACCACATCCTATAAGACCTACTTTAAATACTTTATTCATAAAGGATTAAATACCTTGTCTTTGTTTACTTCTTCCTTCTTTATAAAGTTTTAAAGCTTCTTCATTTTCTTTAGTAGTTGGAATTTCTAAAGTTGGGCTATCCCAAAAAGATGATCCTTCTACCCATTTATAAGCATGAGTTTTAATTGAAATAACATAAGTTACATCAGATGCTTTAGCTCTTTTAAACGCAGCTTCAAGATCTGAAATTGAAGTAACGTGTTCTGATTTTGCACCCATACTTTCTGCATGTTTTGCAAAATCTACATCAACTAAGCCAGGTGTGTTTGAGCTCTTCAATAAGTTATTGTACTCTTTTCCACCTTTGAATAATTGAAGTCGGTTTATAACTGCAAAGCCACCGTTATCACAAACAACTATGATCAATTTATTTTTTGTAATCACTGAAGAATAAATATCAGTATTATTTAATAGATAAGATCCATCACCTACAAATGAGATCACTTCTTTATCTGGATTAGCCATCTTAATTCCTAATGCTCCAGATATTTCATAACTCATACAACTAAAGCCCCACTCTGTTTCATGAGTATTAAGCTCTCTTGGTCTCCATACTTGGATTACTTCACCTACCAAACCTCCTGCAGCTGTAACTGCAATATCAGTTGGATCAGAATTTCTATAAATAGCACCAATTACCTGAACATAACTTGGAACTTCCTGATTAGTTGGAGCGCTCTCTTTATCTATATGTTCATTCCATGACTTAAGTTCTGTTTGAGATTTCTTATTCCAATCTTCTCCTGCTTTCCAATCACCTAAAGCTTGTGAAAGTTCAGTTAATGAAACTTTTGCGTCTCCAACAACAGCTTGAGCCAAATGTTTGTTAGCATCATATCTTGATACATTGATTGAAACTAATTTGAAATTTTCGTTTTCAAAATTAGCCCATGATCCAGTAGTAAAATCAGCTAGCTTTGTACCTATTGCAATAGCAAGATCAGTTTGTTTTGCTAATGAGTTTGTATTTTTTCCACCAAGTCCTCCGATTTGACCTGCAAAATGAGAATGATCTCTCTTCATTGTTGAATAACCCATTACAGTTTGTGTAACTGGAATATTGTGTTTAATTGCAAACTGACTTAACTCTTCCATTGCATCTGAATAAAAAACTCCCCCTCCAGATATTATGATTGGATTTTTTGAAGATTTAATTTTTTCAGCTGCCTCTTTAATTTGAAATTCATCTGGTCTTGGTCTTCTAATTGTATGAACTTTCTCTTGAAAAAATTCTTCTGGATAATCAAAAGTTTGGCCTTGGATATCTTGGCTTAAAGCAATACAAGCAGGGCCACAATCAGCAGGATCTAACATTGTTTGAACTGCTATAGGAAATGATTGAATTATTTGTTCAGGTCTAGTTATACGATCAAAATATCTTGTAACTGGTTTGAAAGCATCGTTTGCAGTTACACTTGGATTGTTAAAATGTTCAACTTGTTGCAATACTGGATCTGGCATTCTATTTGCATAAGTATCACCTGGTAAAAATAAAATTGGCAATCTGTTACTCATCGCTACTGCTGCTGCAGTAACCATATTGGTTGCTCCTGGGCCAACAGATGAAGTAGCAACAAAAATTTGTTGTCTTCTCTTAGCTCTGGCATAACCTATTCCAGTTAAAGCCATATTCTGCTCATGATGGCCTCTATAAGTTGGTAATTCTTTTTGATTTTCTTCAAGTGCCTGACCTAAACACGCTACGTTTCCATGTCCAAAAATTCCAAAGACACCAGGAAAGAGTGGTTCTTTTTTGCCATTAATTAATATTTTTTGAGCAATTAAATATTTAACGATTGCATGTGCACAAGTAAGAGTGATTTTTTTCATAATTGGGTTTATTTTTTTTATGTATAATGTTTATATATATTTATATTTATAAATTAAAAAACCCAACTTAGTAAACCTTAAAAAAATAAAATATTATGTATAGCAAATTTGGACAATTCATTGATGGAAAATGGCAAGAAGCAGAAAAAAAAGAGACATATGATGTAATCAACCCTGCAACTGAGGAAGTGATTGGAAAAGCATCAAAAGCATCTTCAGTAGATGTACAAAAAGCATTAAAGTCAGCTGAGAAAGGTCTTAAAGTTTGGAGTAACACTACTCCATGGCAAAGATCATATGTAATTAGAAAAATTGCAGATCTAATGAGAGAGAAAAAAGATGTTCTTGCTAAATGGTTAACACTTGAAGTTGGTAAACCTCTTGCTGAAGGAGTTGGAGAAGTTGGTGGAGGAGCTGATATATTTGAGTGGAATGCTGAAGAAACAAAAAGAATTTACGGTCAAACAGTTCAGAGTAGATTTCCTGATACAAGAGTTCATGTTTATTATCAGCCAGTAGGAGTTGTGGCTGCTTTAATACCATGGAACTTTCCAATCATTTTAGCTGCTAGAAAAATTTCAACAGCACTAGCTGCAGGTTGCTCTGTAATTTGTAAACCTGATGTAATTACACCTGGTGCAGTTATGGAATTAGTTAATATTTGTAAAGAAGCAGGTGTACCTGATGGTGTGGTTAATTTATTATCTGGTGATCCTGCAGAAATTTCAAATGAATTATTAGAATCTGATATTATTAAAAAAGTATCAATCACTGGTTCAACAAGAGTTGGTAAATTAATATTAAAGAAAGCAGCAGATAAAGTTCAAAGAGTAACAATGGAACTTAGTGGTCATTCACCTTTTATTGTATGTGATGATGTTGATATGAATAAAGTTGCAGATATTGCGATTACTGCAAAATTCAGAAACAATGGACAAGTTTGTATCTCTCCAAATAGATTTTATATCCAAGAAAATAAAAAAGATGAATTTCTTGGAGCTTTTATGGATAGAGCAAAGAAATTAAAAATTGGAAATGGTATGGATGAAGGAACTATCTTAGGTCCTTTAACTACTGCAAAAAGATTAGATGAAATTGAAAAACTAGTTGAGACAACAAAAAATGAAGGAGCCAATGTTTTGATGGGAGGAAAAAGACCTTCGGGTTTTAACAAAGGTTATTTTTATGAGCCAACTGTTTTTGATAATGTAAAAGACGATTTTACGATTATGAGAGAAGAGCCATTTGGTCCTCTCGTACCCGTTCTTACGTTTAAAACATTTGATGAAGTTATTGAAAGAGCAAACAATAACGACCTTGGTTTATGTAGTTATTTGTATACAAATAACATGGACCAAGCGAACAGAGGTTCTGAAATGTTAGAATCTGGTTGTGTCGCTGTTAATACTGGTGCAGTTGCTGTAGCAGAAGCTCCTTTTGGTGGTATCAAACAAACTGGTTATGGACGTGAAGGTGGATCAATGGCGATCAAAGACTATCTAAACGTTAAATACACTCACATGGCATTAAAGGTATAATTATGAGAAAAAATAAAATTAAACAAATGATGAAAGACGGTAAACCCGTCATTAATGGTTGGTGCGCAATTCCAAGTACTGCATCTGCAGAAGCAATGGCACATCAAGGTTGGGACTCATTAACTATAGATATGCAGCATGGATTAGTTGATTACAGTAATGCTCTTCCGATGCTTCAAACAATTTCGACAACAGATGTCACTCCACTTGCTAGAGTTAATTGGAATGAGCCAGGACAAATAATGAAAATTTTAGATGCTGGTTGTTATGGAATTGTTTGTCCAATGGTCAGTAATAGAAAAGAAGCTGAAAATTTTGTTCAAGCATGTATGTACCCACCTGATGGTTACAGAAGCTTTGGTCCTGTTAGAGGATTAATTTATGGTGGTGCAGATTATGCAGATCACGCTAATGAAGAAATTCTTAAATTAGCAATGATAGAAACTAAAGAGTCTTTAGAAAATTTAGATGAGATAATGTCAACACCAGGTGTTGATGGTATTTATATTGGGCCTGCAGACTTAAGTTTAGCAATCGGTGAAAAACCTGGATTTGATCGAGCTGAAACAACAAAGGCTTATTCAGAAATTTTGAGAATTCTAGAACATGCAAAGACAAATAATATTTTTGCAGGAATTCACAATGGTACAACAGAATACGCAACGAAGATGATTGAAAAAGGTTTTGATTTTGTAACGATAGCTTCTGATTTAAGAGCTTTAAGTGCTGGCGCTAAAGCAACTGTTGATAAGATGAAAGGTTCTTTGTCTAAAAAAGACAACGACGCTACTTATTAATCAAGTTGATTTAAAAATTCTTCAAACTGATTTTTATCTAAATTAGAGGATTGTTTCTTGCTTGGAAACTTTCCAGCCATAGAATCTTTTTTAAATGCTTTAAGAGCTTTAACTCTTTCAACCTTAATTTCATTTCTAAGTTTTAATAAATTTCCATAAGCTTTAGAATGTCTTGGAGGATTTTCAGTATCACCACAAATATCTTCCATAAATAAATACATCACATCTGCATTTCTTCCAGATCCTAAAGAGACAGTTACAATATCTGTTCGTTTAGAAATTTCTCCCATTACATTTTCAGGTATTACTTCACACTCAGCAGAAAAAGCTCCTGCATCTTCTAATCTTTTAAATTTTTGGAATAACTCATAAGCCTCATTTGCAGTTTTGCCAACTGCTCGAAGTCCACCTATCCAAGTTGATTTTCTTGGAACTAATCCTAAGTGACCCATAACAGGCACATCTTCCTTTGCTAGCATTTCTACTATGTCCATACTTCTTGGTGTCATCACTGCATCAGCGCCGTTTTCTAAAGCTTTAAAAGCTCCACGCATAATGTCATCTGCTGTAACAAATTCGTTCAAAACTAAAGCTGCAGTTAAAAAAAGATTTTTAGACCCTTCCCTTACTGGAATAACATTTTTAGCGTTAGCAATAATCATATCAAAGCCAGCTTTTTCAGAAGCTGAAGCTTCATCAACAGTATTTGCGGTAACTTGAGTAAATTTTCTTTTACCTTTGGCTGCTTTTAAATCACCTACTGTAGTTGATCTTTTGGCTGGTTTTGCAGCCCATGTATATACATTCTTCATTAAATACCTTTATAAAGAACGTCTCTTCGATCAATAAATTCCTCAAAAGTCTTAATGGTAACAACTGATGGTAAAATAAAAATTGATCTTTTGTCCTTTTCGTTTCTAATAATTCTAAAATAACCTTTCTTGATTGCTGTATCGATATAAACATTAGAAGTTAAATAAGATTTCTCTATAACTCTTAATAGTTCATTTTTTGTAATAGATTTATTTTTATAATAAGCAAGCATAACCATGTGAAGCATAATCCAATGTTGAGGTGTCAGAGAAAACCAATTTAATAAATCATTTGCTAACCTTCCCTCAAAATCTCCAAGTGAAATTTCAGCTAATGTAATTCTTTTTTGAGTTGATTTTGAAATTTTTTTCTGTTCTTCAAAATTTTTTGGATACTTAAACTGTCTTTTCATTTAAATAAACTTAAACTTATTAAGTTTTCTATTCAATACTATTTTTGCTTAGTAGCTCTTTATAAATGTTATTTACTCTATGCACTTCTGAAGCTGTATTAAAATATCCCTCATATTCGATTTCATCTGGTGTTACATCAAAATGATAATGACCAGCATCTTTATCATGTTCATAAGAATGAAAATGTGTATGTTCACCAGACTCTCTTAAATTCAATTCTCCTCCTGTAGGATCTCCAGTCCAAAGTACTGTATAACACTGCAATTTTGGACCAACAGGTTCATAAAATTGAAGAAAATCTTTTACACACTTCATTTGTTTTGGATCATAGTATTCATGTTTAATATCTTTATAATCTGGTTGAACATGCGATCTTACTTTTCCTTCTAAAATTCTAAACACACCTGCGATAGCAACATGTTCATTTTCTTTAAGATTTAAATTATTTGATAATGAAGACCTCATTGCTTGCGGAAGTGAACCTTGATTACCTGATCTTCCTTTGATTTTTATTTTAATTACTTTTCCTTGTTTACCATCTGTATAATAAATATTTCCAAGTCCACCGTGTTTTCGTGCGCTATATTTTTCAACAATACATTTTTTATCAGGACTTACTCTTGCAATTATAGATCTAGACTCGTCAGTAATTAAATTTTCATTAATTACTAATTCTCCGCAGTGACCATCTAAACACGACATTGCACCAGATCCTGCACCTAAAGCATAAGATTTTTCTGATCCAATCATTTTAGAAATTTCTTGGTAATCAAATTCAGCACCGATAAAATTAGGATCATGCATGTATGGCTCACCACCAACATCAATGATTTTTTGATTGCCGCTTATCCCTTCAGATGGACAATCCCATTCACGAAGATTGGGACAGTCTACAACTTCTACCTCAACATTTTTAAAATTTTCCGAAAGTCCTTTTTTTAATGCATTCGCTATATCTTCAAGTGAATGATTTGTGAAAGTTCCTTTTTCTATTTTTAATTGCATGATGTTAATAAGCTATAATTTATTTTGCATATTGTCTATAGATAATATATATAATTTCTATACATAAATAATTTTAAAAAGGTAACGATGATAAATAAAGATTTAAAAGTAGCCGTACTAGGTGCTGGTGCTATGGGCTGCCTGTTTGGAGGATTGCTAGCTGAAAAAGGTTTAAATGTAACTTTAATTGACGTTTGGAAAGAACATGTCGATGCAATTAATAAAGATGGTTTGAAAATGGATGGTCACGGTGGTGATCGTATAATTAAAGTTAATGCTACTTCAGATCCATCATCGTTAGATAAAATGGATGCAGTGATTGTTATGTGTAAAGCAACTGCATTAGAACCAGCTTTAAATAGCATTAAAAATATTATTGGTGAAAAAACAGTTTTCATGTCTTTTCAAAATGGAATTGGTCATGAAGCAATAATTCAAAGTATTGTTGGAAATGAAAAAGTAATCGGTGGAACAACAACACAAGCTTCTAATATTTTAGGACCAGGTCATATAATGAACCATGGCGCATTGCCTTCATGGATTGGTGAATATGAAGGAGGAATAACGGAAAGAATTACAGAAATAGCTGATACTTTTACTGCACATAATTTAGAAATGATTGCAGCTGAAGATGTTAAAAAAAGAAAATGGATGAAGCTTTTTGCTCTAACAGCGATTGGTCCTCTTTCAGCTATATTTGACCTACATCACACCGATCTTTACCTAAATAATAAGGCTAATGATGTTTCAAGAGGGCTTGGTAAAGAAATCATTTTAGAGACAAGAGAAGTAGCACTTGCTGATGGAGTTAATGTTTCTGAAGATGAGTGTCTATTTATGTTCAATAAAATTGTAGATTCTATGCAAACTAACAAATCTTCAATGGCTTTTGATGTTCAATACAAAAGAAAAACAGAAATTGATTTTATAAGTGGTGCTGTTTCTAAAATTGGAAAAAAACATGGAGTAAAAACACCTTTAAATGACCTGATGTATAAAATGATCAAGGTTAAAGAAGGTATGTATAGTTAATGCTTAAAATTAATCGATTAAAAAAAATTAAAAGTAACTTTCCTGTACTAGTTGGAGATAAAGTCGTTGAGAAAAATACTTGCAATTTATTAATTGATGAAATTAGTAAATCTAAAGCTTTTGATGACATGATAATGGGTGGTCGAAGCAGAATTAATAAAGGCTCAAAAAATTTTAATAACTATATTAAATCTTCAAATAATTCTGCAAAACTCTTCAAACTTTTTAATAGCAATGCATTTTATAAAAAAATTGAAACTCTTTTTTCTAAAAATTTTAAAGATGAATCTTGGACAAACACTCACAAACCAAAAATATTTAATCAAAAAAAATTTACTATTAAAAAGAAATTAAATTCAAGTGAATTAAAAAAATTATTAGGAAACAATTACACTAACCCAAAAGTTAATTTAGATATTGATTTTTCGGTTTCTAAAGGAGGATACAGACTGCGTCCTCATAGAGATGATATTACGAGATTGTATAATTTCTTAATTTATCTAACAGATATTCCAAAGAAAAATGGAGGATCACTTACAATTTATAGAAAAAAATCAAAGAAAAATTTAAGAAAAAGTTTCAGGCGATTTCCAAAAATGAGTGAATTAGAAATAGTAAAAGCATTTACTCCAAAGAAAGGAACTGTGGTATTTTTTCAATCTACACCAAATTCTTATCATGGAGTTAAACGTTTTATAGAAAAAAACTGTCCAAAAAGATTTTTTATTTATGGAAGTTACGCACTCAATAAGCCAGTTATTTGGAATTATAAAGGAACAGCTTACTATCCACACATCATCAGTACGAAGAAAAAAATGTTAACTTCTTTTCATGATGCAAATTATTTAACAACTGATCCTAAGAATTGATATTGTTAAAAATTTCTACTAGGTTCTATTAATGCCAAATAATCTACAAAAGAAATTATTTGAACAAGGATATTTAAAAGTAAAAAATGTTCTTAACTATCAAAGAGATTTAAAGCCAATCCTAAATGACATGGAATTTGTAATGGATTGTTTGATCCAAAAACTTGCAAAAAAAAAGGATGTAAAAAAAGTTCTTAATTTAGATTTTAAAAAAAAATATTCTTATATATCAAAATTAAAAATTGATGATTTAGATCAATATTTTAATACTAGATTGCCAAGAGATCACGTTAAGAAAGATAGTGATTACTTTGCTACTCAATCTTTATGGAATTTAATTACTAATAAAAATATTTTAGATGTTGTTGAAAAAATTTTGGGAAAAGAAATCATGTCTAATCCAGTACAAAATACTAGAATTAAACAACCTGAAAAAAAATTACCAAAAGGTTCAATTTTAGACGGTTTAAGTGGAAGAACACCTTGGCATCAGGATGCTGCAGTTCTCAGTCCTAAAGGGCAAAAATTGACTGACATGGTTACTGTATGGATACCTTTTACAAAAACTACAAAAAAAAATGGGTGCATGATTACTGTTAAGAAAATTAATAAAATGGGATTATTAAATCATATTGCTGGTTATAGAGGCCAAGTAGAAATTAAAGATAGTAAATTACTGGATAAAATGCAGCATATTCACTTAGAGGCAGACGTTGGAGATGTAATTCTTTTGCATAAACATTCAATTCACTGCTCCTTACCTAATAGATCAAATGATTTTAGAATAAGTGCAGACCTTAGATACAATGTAGCTGGTCAACCTTCTGGGAGAGATCCACTTCCAAATTTCTATGTAAGAAGCAAAAATAAAAAAAATCTTAAAATTCAGAATTTTAAACAATGGTTAGCTCTTTGGGAAAAAGCAAAAGAAAAATGTATTCCACGCAAATATGCCTTTAAATATCCTTTGCCGACGTTTAAGAATAGTAAAAAAGATCTTTCAAAATTATTATAAAAATTAACAAATGAATTCAGTAACTACCCGTGTCTACTCGGTAGACTTTTTTTTAGCAATTCTTGGTTATTCCTTATTTGTTATCATGGACTCTATAGCAAAAGAATTGACAAATTATTATCATGTAACACAAATAATATTTATTAATTCTTTATCGGCATTACTGCCAATTTTACTTTACACGCAAGTTAGAAATTCTTGGAAAAAAATTAAGACTAAAAACTTTTTTGTACATTTGGTTAGAGCAATAACTTTAATAATTTCAATGGGATTATTTTTTCTTTGTATAAATAAACTTCCACTGACAACCATGTATAGCATAATCTTCTTTACACCCTTTGTATTAACAATTGGTTCTGTAATTTTTCTAAAAGAAAAAGTAAGTTGGAGAAGATATACGGCAATATTAGTAGGTTTTATTGGAACAATAATTGCAATCGATCCTTTTGGAAAAGAAATTAATAACTATGTATTATTGGCATTATTAATACCAATTTTTGGGTCTGTGGGTCATTTGTTGGTTAAAAAATATGGTCAATCAGAGAGTGTGTATTCATTTTTAATAATTGGAAAGTTAATCTTAATTGTTATTTCAGGTGTGATTACATTTGAGCTTTATATACCAATGACTAAAACAGATTTTTTCTTAAATTTTAACGCAGGTTTATTAAGAGGAATGGGAATGATTTTTATTATAAATTCTGCTCGACATCTTCCTGCTTCAATATTTGCGAACACACAATATGTTCAATTATTAATTGGTGCATTGATCGGTTTTTATATTTTTAATGAAATCCCTACTTGGAATATTTATTTAGGAAATGTTTTTATAATTGGTGCTGGAATTTATATCGTTTTAAGAGAGATAAAACTTTCTAGAAATATTGTTTCAAATTCAATAAGGCCAACAACTATTTCAATTAAAAAGTAAGTTATTCAATTTAAGTTAAAAATATATATAAGTAAGTATGGCTAAAATATTAATAACAGAGTTTATTAACCAAGGCAGTTTGAACGATCTAAACAGTAGTTTTGAAATCAAGTTTGATGAAAAGCTTTGGGAAAAAAAGGATGAGCTTAAAGAAATTATTAAAGATTATGATGGTTTAATTGTCAGAAATAAAACTCAAGTAAATAAAGATATTTTATCTAACGCTAATAATTTAAAATTTATAGGAAGATTGGGTGTTGGTTTAGACAACATTGATACTGAATTTTGTAAAACCAAAAATATCCATGTCCAACCTGCAACTGGTATGAATGCAGACTCTGTAGCTGAATATGTGATTTCATCTTCTATGTCTTTAATAAAAAAAATTCCTATGTTTCATCATGGAACAGTCAAAGGTGATTGGCCTAGAACAACAATTAAATCTGCTGAAATAAATGAAAAGTGTATTGGAATAGTAGGTTTTGGTACCATCGGCAGAAAGGTTGCGGACTATAGTTTGAAAAATGGTCTAAATGTTTTGGCTTACGACCCTTATATTAAAAAATTAGATGATAATGAAAAAAATTATAAATTATCTTCATTAGAAGATGTATTTAAAAATGCAGATATTATTTCTTTACACTTACCATTAACAGAAGAGACTAAAAATTTAATAAACAAGTCTTCATTCTCTAAAATGCAAAAACAGCCAATAATAATTAATACTTCTAGAGGTAGTGTTGTGAATGAGAACGATCTTATAGATGCTTTTAATCAAAATATAATTTCAGGATTTGCATTAGATGTATTTGAAAATGAACCTATTAAAAAAGATTTATACGAAAGAATAACATCTGAAATGAATTGTATTTTAACTCCTCATATTTCAGGTGTGACAACAGAGTCAAATATAAGAGTTAGTAATTTTATAGTTAAAAAGGCGATAGATTTTTTTAAGTAATTATCTCGTTTAGCTTTACTACTCTTCCAAGTTTAATTGATGTCTCAGCAGCTTCTCCAACAGCAACTGCAATTAATCCATCTTTCAAAGATACCTCTGGCTTTAATTTATTTTTTACTGCATTTATAAAGGCTAAATGTTCATAATAAGTTGAACCATGATGATGTCCTGCTTCAAGTATTTTTGGATCTACACTAATACTTTCTTGTTTAATTTTTCCATCTCTCATACCAATTCTTACATCAGAAGTAGTTTTTCCAGACTCGTTTGAAGGAACTGAAGTTTCAATTTTACCGATATTTCCTGTTGCGGTTAACTCTTCTTGCATTTCAGAATTTTCAGCAAACATACAAAGCTCAAGCATACTTCTTGAGCCGTTCTCAAAATTAACAATTACGTAAGCATTATCAATAATATCTGGTTTTTTCCCATCATATTCCTCATCTAAATGATTTACATCTTGTCCCCCACTCGCATAAACACTTACGGGCTCACTCTTAACAATAAAACGCATCAAATCAAAAAAATGACAGCACTTTTCAACTAAAGTTCCTCCAGTATTTTTTTCAAATCTGTTCCAATCATTTACTTTTTTTAAAAAAGGAAACCTGTGTTCTCTTATTGTTAATGTTTTTAGGTCACCAATTGTTTTGTTGTGAATTTCTTTAATAAATTTTGAAACAGGAGGCATGTACCTGTATTCCATTGCAGTCCAAAATACTGATGGGTAATCTTTAGTAAGTTTTTCTATTTCTAAACAATCTTTTGTCTTAGTACACAAAGGTTTTTCAACCAATATGTGTTTCTTAGTTTGAATTACATCTTTTAAAATTTGAATATGAGTAAAATTAGGAGATGAGATTATATATACATCGACTAAATTTTCTTTAATCAAATCTTGATGATTTTTAAAGCAAACAACTTCTGATTTAAGTAATTCTTGGCACTGTTTCAAAGACTCTTCGTGAGGATCTGAAAGAGCAACTACCTCGGCCTCATCTATCAAAGATAAATTTAAAATATGTTCTCGAGCCATCGTGCCAGCTCCAATTATTCCATATTTAATTTTTTCCATATTTATTATCTATCAGTTTAATTAAATAAATTTAATCAATTGTTAATCCACTTGGTACTTTTTCTGGTTTACCGAGTGGTCTTTGATTTCCACTTTTTCCAGTTAGAGATTGTAAAAAAGAGACTAATTGATCAATTTCTTTTTCACTTAAATCTATTGGCTTGATATCTATACTTGAAATAATTCTATCCTGTTCTCTTTTGTCAGAAAAAGTTACAAAATCTATTTGTTCTAACCATGGGGCACTTGGTAAATTTGCATATTGAGGTTTCCAATTTTTATTCATAGCTACTGGATTTAAATGATGTTTAATTATACCCTTAAGTGTTGGATAAGCACCATTATGACCATAGGGTGCCGTTAAAGAAACATTTCTTAGCGCAGGTGTTTTAAATTTATACATGTCATCCACATCATCTGTTTCAACCATTCTTCCAACATCACGTGCATAAGGATCGAAAGGTCTGGTTCTGCCCGGTCCAAATTGTGGAATACCTATTGAATGAAATTTTTGATCAGACAATAAAGACCCTGAATGACATGAACTACAATTAGCTTTGCCATAGAATAAATTCATACCTGCAATCTGATTTGAATTTAAAGCTGATTTATTTCCGTTTAAATATTCATCAAATGGAGAGTCAAAAGATGTCCATTCATGAATTTCAAAAGCTGCAATTGAGTTTACTATATGTGTAATATTTATGTCTAAAGCATTATCCACATCATCAAAAGCATGTTTAAACATCTCAACATATTCAGGAACTCCTCTTATTCTATGAGTAATCACAGGCCAAACTCTATCAATTCTCATGCTGTCTTTACCAACTTTTGAAACCAATCCTATAATTTCATTTTCACCTGGATTGCCAGCCATTTCGAATTGTCTTGTCATTGGAAATAAAGCTTGTACCGCTACTATATTATCAAGACCTTTTGGAAGCAGTTCTTGTGCTGGGGTATTAAAACCATTTCCAAATATGTCAGATTTAGTCACTCTACCATCGTGAAGTAGTGTTGAAATATCTTTAAATCCTAAATTCCATAATGCTAAAGCATTTCTTGGAATACGTTTTTTAATTTTATCATCCCCTGATCCAGCTGTTCTTTCTAATCCAATACCATGTCCTCCTTCACCAATACCTAATGAAAGTCCATCAGACCCTCCTAGATCATGGCTATGACAAGTTGCACAAGCAATATTACGATTGGCAGATAAAATTTTATCATGAAATAAAAGTCTTCCTATTTTAACCTTTTCCATATCAACTTTATGAAAATCATTACTTGTTAAAGGTTTTGGTAATTCAATTGAATATGTTTTGTTTGCTGAAATTAAAAATGGAATTATAAATATTAATATTTTTAAATGTTGAGATACTTTTTTATAATTTTTTTTATTCCATCTATAGTTTTTGCAGAAATTGAAAATGCTAGAGACTTGATGGAAGCTGGAAAATTTCAAGAAGCTATGGAAGAACTGATGCCAGCTGCCAGATCTGGAAACGCTGATGCTGAAGAGCTTATTGGAATAATGTATGCAATGGGTCTTGGAGTTGAGCAAGACGATGTTAGAGCTTTTGAATGGTATCTTAGATCTTCGATGAAAGGTCATCCTGGTGCTCAATCGGGTGTTGGGTGGTATTATGAAATCGGTAGAGGACTTCCTGCCCCTGATCTTGTTAGAGCTTACATGTGGTATGGTTTGTCTGCTATTGGAGGCGATCCTGATGCTGCGATTTCTCAAGAAGAAGTTGTTAAAAAAATGACTCCTGAACAAATTGAAAAAGCGCATATACTTATTAAAGATTACAAAGCTTGGATTTATCCG
Organism: Candidatus Pelagibacter sp. HIMB1521; assembly: GCF_052047875.1. Taxonomy (NCBI): domain Bacteria; kingdom Pseudomonadati; phylum Pseudomonadota; class Alphaproteobacteria; order Candidatus Pelagibacterales; family Candidatus Pelagibacteraceae; genus Candidatus Pelagibacter; species Candidatus Pelagibacter sp. HIMB1521. Next base: position 62,669 of record NZ_JBNAIZ010000005.1, read on the forward strand.
TTTAGGTAATGAGGCGAATAATTAAATCCGCCCCATCATTAAATTAAGATTATAAGTCTTTGTCGTATGCACTTGATGCTTTTTTCTCAGCATCAGCAACTGCACTTGTTAAAGCGTCAAAGATTTGTCCTCCACCCTTAACATTTGACTTAAACCAATCATAAACTGGACTAGCAGCTTTTTTGAAACTAGCTTTTTGTGCTGGAGTTGGAACATATAAATCTCCACCGCCTGCTACAAAGTCTTCATACGCTTTGATTGATTTTCTTTTTGGAGATGCAAATGTAGCTTGTTGCAATGCATAAAATCCATCCGTAATAACTTTCTTAAGTTCTTTTGGCATAGATTGATATTTTGCATTGTTCATCCACCAAAGTGCTCCCATGTATGCATGACCGTCTAAAGTAACATATTTTAGACCTGCATCTGGAAACTTCATATTCATAATGTCAGTTATTCCATTTTTAGAACCTTCAACTACACCTGTTTGAAAAGATGTAAATAATTCTGGCCATGGAATAGGAGTTGGTGAAGCACCTAAAGCTCTTACAAGCTCTTGAGGTAAGTCAGCTACAACAGTTCTGATTTTTAGACCTTTCATGTCTGATGGTTCTGCAACTCTTCTTTTAGTGTTAGCAAAATTTCTCCATCCACCAGTGTTTCCGATAGTCATTAATCTTATTGTATCCCCTGAATCTTTAAGAGCCATTTGTCTCATAGTTCTCACAAAATCACCTTGCATAACATCTTCGGCAATTCTGTCGTCTGCCATTAGATATGGTAAATCTAAAACTTGAACATATGGGAATACACCAGCTGCTCCTCCAGAAGTAGAAATGTAAACGTCGATGCTTCCATCAGAAACACCTTGTAAACATTCTGCTCCTTTAGAACATAACTGTGTACCTACAAAAAGTTCTACAGATATTTTTCCATTTGATGCTGCTTCAACGTAGTTTTTAAATACTACTGCACCATCATAGTCTTCATCTTGATCATTAGAGTTCATTGTCATTCTTAAATTGTAATCAGCAGCTGAAACAGAAGCTGTAAAACTAATTAAGAATAATAATGAAAAAAATGATTTAATTAATTTACTCATAATTATTTCCCTCTCATTAAATATATATTTAAGTATAGAAACTATACATAAATTGAACCTCTGTGTCTATTATCTAAAAATTAAAATTATTTTGCAAAACCTGTAAGTAAAGGTATGGTCATTGAGATTGATGGAAAGTAAGTAATTAAAAATATCACAATTGCTTCTACTGCTAAAAATGGCAATATAGCTTTTGATATAGTTTCAACTCTTTCACCAGAAACTGAGGATGCAACAAATAAAACTAAACCCATTGGTGGTGTTGCTAAACCAACAGTTAAGTTAACTGACATAATAATTGCAAAATGAACTGGATGTACACCTAATTCTACAAACACTGGTCCTAGTATTGGTCCTAAAATAATTATCGCAGGACCTGCATCTAAAAACATTCCAACAACAAATAGTAAAATATTAATAAGAAATAATAAAATATAAGGATTATCAGTTAATCCCAAAACAAACTCAGCAAGATATTCTGGTGCATGAGATAAGCTAACAACTGTTTTAAAAGCCATTGCAGCACCAACCAAAAGTAATACTACAGATGAAACCATTGCAGCTTTTGTCATAACCTTTGGTACGTCTTTCCACTCTAAAGATTTTAAAACAAACAAACCAATAAACATTGCATAAGCAGCTGCAACTGCAGATGCTTCAGTTGGAGTAAAAATTCCTCCAAGTATACCTCCTAGAATTATAACAGGAGTCATTAATGGGAAAAAAGCTTTCAAAGAAGCTTTTCCTCTTTGTCTCCATGTTGTCTTTTTTGTTACGGCAGGAAAATTATATCTTTTAGCCATAAACTTGATTGTAACCATCAAACTAACACCAACTAAAATTCCAGGAATAATACCTGCTAGGAACAAGGCAGCTACACTCTCTCCCATAACGTATGCATAAATAATCATTATTCCTGAAGGTGGAATAATTGGACCAATTACTGAACTCGCTGCGGTAATTGCTGCTGAAAATTTTTTAGTATATCCCTGTTTCTCCATTGCTGGAATTAACATTGAACCAATTGCAGAAGTATCTGCAACTGCAGATCCAGATAGGCCAGCAAAAAGCATTGAAGTTAAAACGTTAACATGTGCCAAACCACCTTTTAAATGCCCCATCATCGCTTGGCTAAATTCTACTAATCTTTGAGTAATGCCTCCCCTATTCATTAGCTCACCAGCTAACATAAAAAATGGAATTGCCATTAAAGGAAAGCTATCAATACCATTGTAAATATTTCTATAAAGCATTGCTCCATCTCTAGATTGATCATTCAGCCAAAGTAAAATTCCAGGAGCAGCCAACAATCCAAAAAATACTGGTAATCCAATTAACAAAAATAATAAAAATAAAGGGAGAAACCAAATTAACATTATTGTGTCTCCAATTTTTGTTTATCTAAATCTTCAGGTAATTCTAATTTTGTAAAATTACTTAAAAAATTTCTTAAAATTAACTCTATGTTTACTGAAATCAAAAAAACAATTCCAACAGGTAACGACATATACATCCAGGCTAATTTTATTGGCTCTGCTTTGCCACCGATTAGATTAAATGGAATTTTGATTGAAGCTGAATTAAATATCCATCCAGCATTAATGTGTTTCAAACCTAATTCAAGTCCAATGATCAAAACAAATAAAGATATGATCAATAAAAATAAGGTTAAAAAAGTTGATATAATTTTAGGTAAAAATCTTTCCAGCATATCAATTGAGACAAAACCACCCCATCTATAAGCTGAAGGAGCAATTAACCCTGTCATCCATAACATTAAAAATCTTGCAACTTCATCAGGCCAAGGTAATGCGTTGTTGAGAACATATCTAAAAAAAACTTGGATCATAATCACGACAACCATTAAAAAAATTGCAATCCATGCAAATTGTCTTCCAATTCTTAGAAAAAAAGTATTTATCTTTTCAAGAAAGTTAAAAATATAAAGTAGAGTTTTTATAGTTAAATTCACATCTAAATTTATTTTAATAAGAAAATAATTACAACTTTTTAAAAAACTATTTTACATTGTTTGATATTTTTCGTATTAGAAAAGCCTTCAACAGAAAAGCTTAAATAAAATTATGAGTAATAAAAAGAAGATTCTAGTTATACAAAAAGTTCATGATAAAGGCATGGAATTAATTAATAACCATCCTGATTTTGATGTAGATGTAACTGACGATGTTTCGGTAGAAAATTTAAAGGCTAAAATAAAAGATTGTGATGGCGCTTCAATAAGAATAGCAAAACTATCAAGTGAGGTAATTAACGAAGCAAAAAATCTTAAAATAATTTCAAGACATGGGGTCGGCTACGATAATATTGATTTAAAAACAGCTAAAGAAAGAGATATCAAAATTGCTATTACAGCCAATGCAAATGCAGTTACAGTTGCAGAGCATGTTATGTTTGTCTTGCTAAATATTGCAAAAAGAAGAGAGCTTTATCATACAACGGTTAAAGAAGGTAATTTTAAAGATAGAAATAAATTACCTAAAACTATTGAAGTATGGAAAAAAAATTTCCTAATAATGGGATTTGGTAGAATAGGTAAAGCACTTATTAAAAGATGTTTGGGATTTGAAATGAATGTTTTTGTCTACGATCCATTTGTAGATAAAGACACAATAGAGAAGCTTGGTGGAAAAAAAGTTGATAATCTTGAAGAGGCAGTAAAAACTATGGATGTAATATCTTTACATATGCCTTTAACAGAAAAAACAGAAAATCTTATTAATTATGATTTACTTAAAATGATGAAGAAAAACTGCATCATCATTAATGCTGCAAGAGGTGGAATTATTCATGAGGAAGATCTTGATAAGGCTTTAAATGAAAATTTAATATTTGGAGCAGGAATTGATGTATTCAAACAAGAGCCACCAGAAAATGATAATCCTCTTTTAAAAAATGAAAAAGTGTACTTAAGTCCACATACAGCAGCGTTTACTGATGAATGTATGACAAGAATGGGTGTAGAAACAATTCAAAATATAATTGATTATTTCGATGATACATTGGAAAAATCAAAAATTGTAAGACTGTAGTAAAAGATAATCTAAAAATTTAGATTTATTATTTATTGAAAATTAACTTTTATAAATCTCAATACCACTAAGATTTAAAGTTTCAGTTAAATACTTGTAACCTATTTTTGCATATTCGAATGGATTTGCTTTTGCAGGATCTTGTTCTGCCTCTACTACTAACCATCCAGAATAATTTTTTTCTTTCAGCACATCAAATAAAGGCTTGTAATCAATACATCCATCACCTGGAACTGTAAATGCACCTTCTAAAAATGCTCCTCTAAAACTTAAGTCTTCTTTTAAAGATTTTTCTAAAACATTTTTTCTAATGTCCTTACAATGCATGTGAATTAATCTTTCGCTAAAGTCGTTTAATATTTTTAACGAATCTCCCTGAGCAAACAACATATGGCCAGTATCTAATGTTAGTTTTACACTATCATGAGTGTTCTCAAGCAATCTTACTGTATCTTGTTCAGTCTCTATTACTGTTCCCATATGATGATGGTAAGCAAGTGGCATACCTTCGTCTTCAAGATATTTTCCCATTTCTGAAATTTTTTCATAATATTTTTTAGACTCTTCCAGATCCATTTGGGGTCTTGTAGATAATTTTCGATTTGGATCTCCTTGAATTGAGCCAGAAACTTCAGCAAAAACCATACATGGTGAATTACAATCTTTAAAAAGCTTTAACTGATCTTGAATTAGATTTTTTTCTTCATCGATACTATTTGTTCTTAAATTAGCTCCATACCAACCTGAGCAAAGATTTAATTTAAATTCAGTAAGTTTTGGAATTAATTCTTCTGATTTTTTTGGAAATTTACCACCAGATTCAATTCCAATAAATCCTGCCTGACTAGCTTCAGACAAACATTGTTCTAAAGGAGTATCACCACCCAATTCAGGCATATCATCATTACTCCAGGCAATTGGTGCTATTCCTAATTTTACTGACATATTAATTATTTAAAAAGTTAAATTTATTTTTAAATTATGATGTTTTGTGCATCAAGAAAATTATAATTTAATTTGATGTTTAATTCATCATTTAAAAATGTTTCTTGATTTTATTTTTTAATTCTGTTCTATATTCTTATGCTTAACTTTTCTTTAATGGGAGCAGGACGAATTGGAAAAATGCATGCTAAATTTATTGCAGCACATCCGAATGCAAAATTAAAATATATATATGATGTTAACTCAGAATTCGCTAAAGAGGTATCAAAATCAACAGGGTGTTCAATTGCATCTTCACCTGAGGAAGCAATAAATTCAGATGATGTAGATGCGGTTCTTATCGCTTCAGCTACACCAACACACACTCAATTTATTACAATGGCAGCAAAAGCAGGAAAGGCAATTTTCTGTGAAAAGCCAATTGATTTAGATATCAATAAAGTAAATGAATGCATGGAAAATATAAAGGGAACAAACGTTCCTATTCAAATCGGCTTTAATAGAAGATTTGATGCAAGTCATGCAAAAGCTCAACAAGCAAGAGTAAAAAAAGAAATTGGTGAATTAGAAATGGTTGTTATTACAAGTAGAGATCCTGAGCCTCCAGGGATTGACTATCTAAAAGCTGCAGGAGGATTTTTTAGAGATACCACTATACATGATTTCGATTTAACTAGATTTATTTTAGGGGATGATCCTGTAGCTCAAATATCTGCATTCGGAGGTGCTTTGTTTGATAAAAATTCACAGCAAGAAAAAGATCTAGATACAGCAATGTTTATTCTAAAATCAAAAAAAGGGGTTTTAATCCATATTAATAACTCTCGAAGAGCAGTTTATGGATATGACCAAAGAGTAGAGGTATTTGGAAGTAAAGGTATGGTAATTTCAAACAATCAAACCCCAACTTCTTTGGAAAGATACACAAGTACATCTACAAATGAAAAAGAGCCCATACATTTCTTTTTTATTGAAAGATATGAGCAAGCTTACAGAGATCAATTTAACGAGTTTGTAAAATGTGTTGAAGATAAGACAAAACCATTAGTAGGATTTGAAGATGGGAGAAACGCTTTAATAATAGCTAATGCAGCATATGAATCGTTTGAAAACGGCAAAGTTATAGATGTAAAATTCTAAAATGAGTATTCTTTCTTTAAATAATATAGAAAAAAATTTTGGAGCCATACAGGCTTTAACAGGGGTTAGTTTTGATATTAAAGAAGCCGAAACCGTAGGATTAATGGGTGATAATGGAGCGGGTAAATCTACACTATTAAAAATTATTGCTGGTAATTTTAAACCTTCAAGTGGTGAAATAAAGTTTGAAAATAACACTGTGTCATTTTCAAAACCAGTAGATGCAAGAAAGTCTGGTATTGAGGTAGTCTATCAAGACTTAGCTCTTTGTAATCATTTGACTGCAGCATCTAATGTTTTTCTAGGTAGAGAGATACAAAAAGGTATTTGGCCATTTAAATATTTGGATTATCCAGCAATGTTTAAAAAATCTTCTGAATTATTTGAGGAACTTAAATCTGAAACTCGACCAAAAGATTTAGTTATGCAAATGTCTGGGGGACAAAGACAGGCTGTGGCTATTGCAAGAACTAGACTTACAAATCCTAAATTAGTTTTAATGGATGAACCAACAGCAGCAATTAGTGTTAGACAGGTTGCTGAAGTATTAGATCTTATAAAAAGATTAAAAGATCAAGGAATAGCTGTAATGTTAATTAGTCACAGAATGCCAGATATATTTGAAGTATGTGACAAGCTAGTAGTATTAAGACGAGGTGAAAAGGTTTGTGAAAAAAATATAAAAGATTCTTCTACAGAAGAAGCTACAGGCTTAATTACAGGGGCAATAGATAGAGTATGAGTTCAGTAAAATTTAATCAGGAAATAATCTCTAAGACAGAAAAGAATTTATTTCAAAAACTTGTTTCTGAACAATCTTTTTGGGTAACAATAGCTTTATTTGGGATTTGTTTTATTATGTTTTTTGTAGAAGATGCTTTTTCTAGCAAAGATAATCTTTTTAATATTACACGAAACTTTTCTTTCATCGGAATAATGGCAATTGGAATGACATTTGTGATTATTACTGCTGGGATAGATTTATCTGTTGGGTCAATAATGGGTGTCACAGGAGTTATATGTGGTTTATTTTTGGATGCTCAATTTTTACCTGAATGGTATTCCAAAGCTTCATATTTTGAAGGAGTTTATGTTTGGGTGTCAATAATTTTAGCTTTACTTGCTGGTACATTAATTGGTGCAGTAAATGGATATCTAATTGCTTATGTTAAACTTTCTCCATTTGTAGTCACTTTAGGAATGATGGCTGCTGCAAGAAGTTTAGCTTTAGTAGTCTCAAACAATAAAATGTTTTATGAATTTGGACCTAAAGATGAAATGTTTTATGAAATTGGAGGAGGATCAATGCTGGGGCTTGCTAACGCAACTTGGTTATTAATATTTCTTACAATAGTTATGGGTTTAGTATTGAAATATACCTCATATGGCAAACATGTTTTTGCAGTTGGCAGTAATAAAAAGGCTGCGGAATTATCTGGAATTAATACAAGATGGATTGAAATGTCGGTGTACATGATCAGTGGACTATTTGCAGCAATTTCAGCTGTTATGATAGTTGGATGGATGGGCTCAGTAACCAATGCTTTAGGCTACACTTATGAATTAAGAGTTATTGCAGCAACAGTTATTGGTGGTGCTAACTTAATGGGTGGTGTTGGTGGTACTTTTGGAGCATTTATTGGTGCTGCATTAATGGAAACAATTAGAAACAGTCTTCTAATGGCTGGAATTGACCCTTACTGGCAAGGAACATTTTTAGGTATATTTATCGTAGGTGCGGTTTGGTTGGAAAAAGTTAAAAATAAGAAAAATTAATTAATAAACTTTCTTATCCATACAATTATATTTGTTGAAAATTAATATATCTGAAAAAAAAGAATTTTGATTATCTGAATTTTTCTCAAAATCTAAAATTTTATCAAATGCAACTTTAATTTCTAATTCAACATCATGGCTTATAACAAAATCCATTTTATTATTTTCTAAAAGATCTCTAGAATTTTTATTTAATTCATGACCTACAAATACAATATGGTCTTTTACATCCATTTCACTAATTGCTTTTGCGACACCTAAATTTCCTCCAGCAATATTATAAATTCCTAACGGTGGTCCATTTTCTTTAATATATTTTTTAACATATTTGTAACTTTGTTCCGATGTATCTAAATTAAAAACACTTTCTTTGATTTTAAGATTTGGAAATTCTGATCTCAATACTTTTCTAAAACCTAGCTCTCTTTCCTGTTGGCACCTGTATGGCATGCTCATGACCATCAAAATTGAACCTGATCTTTTCCCAACATTTTTTCCAATTATATTTGCAGCAGTAGATCCAGCATTAGATTGATTATTACCTATATAAGCTGATCTGCTTGAATTTGGAAAATCAGTGGTTAATGTAATTACAGGTTTTCCTTCACTTGTAATTTTACTTAGCTCGTTATTTATATTTTGATCTTCCTGTGAAACTATAATCACTGCATCAAACTTTGAAGTTTCTTTTAAAATTTTAACAAATTGACTAGGTTTAAATTCTTTTGCAGGGATAAAATGTTTTATCAAATTAAACTTATAAATTTCATTATTAATTTTATCTAAACTCTGCTCAAGAGTCTTGTTATATGAAGGTCCTGATTGACAACAAATTAAAATATTTTTAGTTTGATTTGTATTATTTCCGTTTTGAAGGTTATTTAAAATTTTAAAGATTTTATCTTTAGTTTTTTTACTCACCCCTTTCCTATTATTTAAAACTCTATCTACAGTCGCTGTACCAAACCCTGATTCATCAGAAATTTTCTTTATAGAGACATTTTTCCAATGATTTTTCATGAAAACATGATATCACTTAATGATGTAAAATCAATCATTTGATGTATCACTTTTTAGTTGTATTACATCATTTTACTTGAAACGAAGTCTCATTCTAAATAGTATTTGTTTAATACATTAACTAACTAATAGAGAGAGAAATATGAGAAAAACAATAATTGCAATGTTAGCATTTATTTTTATATCAATTTCTGGAATTTCATATGCAGCTGATAAAGTTTTTGCATTAGTTCCAAAAGCTATGAACAACCCATTTTTTGATTTAGCAAGAGATGGTTGTAAAGTTGCTGAGAAAGAAATTGGTGGAATAGAGTGTTTATACATTGGACCTGGAGAGCATACTGAACAAGAACAAGTTCAAATTGTTCAAGATTTAATTGCTAAAGGTGTTGATGGAATTGCTGTTGCATCTTCTAATGCAGCTGCAATGGCAAAAGCTGTTAAAGGAACAGATATTCCAATTATTACTTGGGACTCAGATCTTTTAACTAAAGATGCTGGTTTAAGAGCAGCTTATGTTGGAACAAAAAACTATGACATTGGTGTATACCTTGCGCAAATCGTTATGATGTTAAAACCTAACGGTGGTGAAATTTGTATACAATCTGGTGGTGCTGCAGCTGCAAACCACAATGAAAGAATGTCAGGAATAAGAGACACTATTGCTGGAAGAGCAGATTCAGGAACTTATCCTAGTGCGGCTCTTAAAGGTGAAAATGGATGGACTGAAGCTAGCGGATGTCCTCTGTACACGAACGATGATTTCCCTCTTTCTGTACAACAAATGGAAGATATCTTTGCAAAACATCCAAATCTAACAGCATTTGTACCAACTGGAGGTTTTCCTCAATTTGTATCTAAAGCTTTCAGAAGAGTTGCTGAAAAGCATGCAGATAGAATTGGTTCTATGAAAACTGCTGTTGTAATTGCAGATACTCTTCCAATGCAAATGGAAGATTTAGATGCTGGAAGAACACATGGTCAAGTAGGTCAACAACCTTATATGATGGGCTACAAAGCTATGTATGTTCTTAAAGACATAGTAGATGGTAAAGCATTAAAATTTGACAATCCATCACTAAAAGCAATCTATACAGGTCTTGATGTTTGTATGAAGCCAAACATTGGATCTTGTATTGCGGGATAAAATCATTATTCTTCTTAAAAGTTTCTAAGCCCAATTTTTATATTGGGCTTAGTTATCTGTATAACTTAAAATTTTATGACTAATAAATATATATCTGATCAAGCTAACCAGTTTAAAAATAAAATAATAATTGTAACAGGAAGTACTCAAGGTAGTGGAGCTGAGACAGCAAAATTGCTTGCAAGCAGAGGTGCTAAAGGAATAACTATCTGTGGAAGGAATAAAGAGAAAGGAAACAAGGTAAAAGCTGAAATAGAAAGTATGGACGTGGAATGCTTATACGTTCAAGCTGATTTAGAAAAACTTGAAGATTGTAAAAAAATAGTTTCTGAGACTGATAAAAAATTCAACACTGTAGATAGTTTTATTAATGTTGCTGCTTTTACAGAAAGAGGAACGATCTTAAGCACTACAGAGGAAAATTATGACAAAAATTTTAATGTAAATGTAAAAGCTCCTCTTTTTATGATGCAAGATGTTATAAAAATAATGATTAGAGATAAAAAAAAAGGAACTATTGCTCATATTTTATCAATGGCTGGATATAGTGGTATGCCTTTCTTAACTGCTTACAGCTCTTCTAAAGCAGCATTAGCTATAATGATTAAAAATGTTGCAAATTCAGTATCTGGGCACCAAATAAGAGTGAATGGTGTAAATTTAGGTTGGACAGATACGCCAGCAGAAACCGTAATTCAAAAAAAATTTCATAATGCAGATGATGACTGGCTAAAAAAAGCTGAAGCCAAAGTTCCATTTAAAAGATTAAACAAACCTTTGGATGTTGCTAAGATCTTAGCTTTCTTGTGCTCAGATGAGTCAGGTATTATGACTGGAAGTATTGTTGATTTTGATCAAACAGTTGCAGGATGGCATTCTTATTCAGCATATGACACTAAGATTTTAGATGAAAGCATTTTGGGAGAGTGAACCTAATTTATAATAACTTATGAAAGTTATTGATTCACATCAACATTTTTGGGATCCTTCAAGGGGTGATTATCATTGGATGCCAAAAGACAATCCAATATTAAATCAAAAATATGAAGTTAAAGATTTAATTCAAGTTTCTGACTCAATAGATTTACACAAAACTGTTTTAGTTCAAGCTGCAGCAACTAATGCAGAAACTGAATATATGTTAAATATTGCTGAAGGTTCTGATTTAGTTTGTGGAGTTATTGGTTGGGTGAATTTTGAAGACCAAAATCAATTAGAACAATTAAAAATTTTCTCAAAACATCCTAAATTTCTTGGAGTAAGACCTATGATACAAGATATTCCAGATGAAAATTGGGTTTTAAATAAAAATTTTGATACTTTTTTTAAAAATATAATTAATTTAGATTTAAGCTTTGATGCACTAGGATTTCCAGTGCACTTAGAAAATTTTTACAAAATTGCTACAAAATATCCTTATCTAAGATTTATCATAGATCATTTAATGAAACCAAAAATCTGTAATAATAAACAAGAAGAATTTATTCATTGGCAAAAAGGTATGAACAAATTATCTAAGCTAGAAAATGTATATTGTAAATTTTCTGGAATGGTCACAGAAGCCTGCGAAAATTGGACTGAGCAAGATCTAAAACCATATGTAGATGAGATATTAAATCTATTTACTGATAAAAAAATTTTGTGGGGATCTGATTGGCCTGTCTGTAACTTAAGAACAAATTATTCAGGATGGTATAATGCAGCAACAAATTTACTTAAAGATTTAAGTATAGATGAAAAACAAAACATCTTTTATAATAATGCAAAAAAGTTTTATAAACTTAAAATATAATTTATGAAAAAAAATAAAATCAAAAATACTGGTGTTGAAGTCACTGAATTGAGTTTTGGAACCTCCTCTTTAGGTAGTATGCCAGATACTTACGGTTATGAAGTACCTGAACAAAGAGCTCAGGAAACGCTAAAAAGATTTTTTCAAGGTCCAGTAAATTTGCTTGATACTTCAAGAAATTATGCAATGGGAGAAAGTGAAAAAAGAATTGGTATAGCAATAAAAGAAAATGGTGGATGGCCAGAAAACTTTGTTTTATCAACTAAAATCGATAGAAATATGGATACATTAGTTCTTGATAAAAAAAGAACAAGGGAGTCTGTTGAAGAAAGTTTAAAAGCTTTAAACGTTGATTCTGTAGACGTTTTATTTCTTCATGACCCAGAATACGTAAAAGATATAAATGACGTAACTAAAAAAGATGGGGCATTGGATGAATTGTTTAAAATTAAAGAAGAAGGTTTGGCAAAAGCAGTTGGTTTAGCTATGGGAAGAATAGATATTATGTTCCCAATCTTAAGAAAGTGGGACTTTGATGTCATAATAAATCACAACAGATATACTTTGTTAAATAGAGAAGCAGATGAAATGTACAGCTATGCTCATAGTAAAAATATATCTATTTTCAACGCTGCCCCTTACGCGGGTGGTGTTTTGGCAAAAGGTCCAAGTAATTTTAAAAAAATAACTTACCAGGATGCTACTGAAGAAAAACTTGCACCTGCTAGAGAAATAGAAAAAGTTTGTAAGAAATATAATGTTGAAATGGGTGCTGCAGCTTTAAAGTTTTCAATGAAAGATAAAAGAATAACATCTACCATTTGTGGTGTTACTAGTGTTCAGAGTATTGAAAAAAATATTTCTTGGGCTGAAACAGATATACCAGAAGAATTTTGGAATGAAGTTTTAAAATTACCTTACTCAACGAAAGATCCAGAGTCTGAGAGGACATATACTCCAGGTTAAATTTTAAAAAAATTTAAGACAAATAGATTTTATAATTAATTTGAATTAATTTCATAAAGGGTTGGAAACATTTTACCACTTAAATCATCACCGTTTTTATATCCATTAGCTTCCATAATTGATCTTTCTTCTCTAGCCCAATCACCTCTATAAATTATTTTTGAATTTTCTTTCGCCATTCTAAGTGTAAATCTATTTACATCTGATTTTGGAGTAGTTTCGTGTAAAGCTCCATGCAAAGTCCTAATATCAAAATATACACAATCTCCTACTTCTAAATCCCATTCTAAAAATTCATAATTTTCTTTATTAGAAATTATATCTGGGGTTAATTCATACTTAATACCATTAACAACTCCTTCTGCTCCATCAACTTTATGACCGTCTTTAAAACGAGTTCTTAGAAATAATTTATCCCACAAATGAGAGCCTTTTATCCAAGCAATAGAGTCTTCTTTTCTTACTCGTTCAAGAGGTATCCACAAAACACACATTGAACCTTCAAAATCAAAGTAAGAAATATCATGATGAAATGGTGGCTTAGATTTAGAGCCAGCTTCTCTAAAAAACCAATTATCCATTACTAAATTAATCTGCTTAGCATCTAGTAATTCAGAGGCAATTTTAGCTGTAGGTGAATTAAAAACAAAATTCTCAAATTCTTTATGTAAGTTCCATGTCCAGAAATCCTCTAAATAACAAGGTAAATTTGGATCTGTGGTATGATTAGTAAACCTAGGGCTTGGATTATTTTTTGCTTTATTTATTCCAGATCTTAAAAGCTCAATCCATTTTATATCAAATTTATTTCTTAAAAATACCGCTCCATCTCTTTTAAATAGTTTGATCTCATTATCATTTAAAATTTGACTCATAGATTATTTAAGAAATAATACTCAATATATCATATGAATATTCTCAAAGATAGTTTTGGGCGGAGGTTTCCATACATAAGATTGTCAATATCTGATGTGTGTAATTTTAAATGCGGCTACTGTTTACCTAATGGTTATAAAATTGATAAAAGTGATAACAGAACCTTTATCACTAAAGAAGAAATTGGAAGACTTGCAAAAGCTTTATCAGAATTAGGTGTATCTAAAATAAGATTAACTGGAGGAGAACCTACAGTTAGAAAAGATTTTTTGGATATAATTAAAATAATTAAAAAAAATTCAGGTATTAAAAAAACTGTAATTACTACTAATGGATATCACTTAAATAGAATTGCAGATGATTTAAATAAAAGTGTTCTTGATGGTATAAATATAAGTATTGATAGTCTTGATCCAAAGACTTTTAGAAAAATTACTGGACATGATAGATTAAATGAAATTTTAGAAGGAATTAAAAAATTACAAAAACTAAATTTTAAAAATATTAAAGTTAATGCAGTCCTTCTTAGAGGCGTTAATGATAAAGAAGAAGATTTTAAAAGTTGGGCTAATTTTATAAAAAATAATCAAATTGATTTTAGATATATAGAATTAATGCAAACTGGAGATAATTTAGATTATTTTAATCAGTATCATGTGTCTGCAAATAAATTTACAGATTATTTAAATAATAATAATTGGGTAATTCAAACATTTGGTAAAGATGCTGGTCCTTCCAAGAATTATATAAATCCTGAATACAAAGGAAAATTTGGTGTTATTGCACCCTACTCAAAAGATTTTTGCAAGAGTTGTAACAGACTAAGAATAACTGCCAAAGGTGATTTAAGATTGTGTTTATTTGGAAATACTGGAATAAATATTAGACACTTGATGCAAAGAGATGACCAAACTGAAGAACTGAAAGATTTAATTTTGAAACAATTAAATTATAAAAAAGAATCTCACTATCTTGAAATAGGAGATACAGGATTAACAAAAAATCTATCAACAACAGGTGGATAAAATGAAAAATTTAAAGATTGTAACTAATAACGATTTAAAAAACTGGGCAAAGGAAATTTTTGAAAAAAATTCATTTAAAATGATTGATGTTTCTGAAAAAAAAGAAACATTCCGTAGAGCTTTGGCATCAGGAAAAATTTATGTTGGTAAAGAGGTATTCGAACTTATTAAAAATAAAAAGATGCCTAAGGGTGATCCAATTACCTTAGCAGAAGTTTCTGCAGTATTAGGTGTTAAAAAAACAAGTGAATTAATACCTTTGTGTCATCCTCTTCCAATAGATCATACGGCTACTAAAATCATAATGAATGAAGAAGATAGTTCACTAGAAGTATACTGTGTGGTTTCCGCTTATGCCAAAACAGGTGTGGAGATGGAAGCAATAATGGGTGTAAATGCAGCTCTGATTACAATTTACGATTTAAGCAAAATTGTAAATCCTCATCTAAAAATAGATAATGTAAAATTATTAATTAAAGAAGGTGGAAAAACTGGATTATGGAAAAATCCAGATGGACTTCCGAATTTTTTAAAAGATTTTTTCTAAAATTTATGAAAGTTAAAATTGAGTTGTTTGGAGCCACAAGAGATTTTAATGACCAAAATTTATTAGAACTAGATCTAGGTCAAAAAACAACAATCAAGGATATAAGGAATAAAATAATTCAATATGTAGATCAGAAATTTAATGGAAATGAAAATTATATAAAAATCATTAACTCTTCAGCTTTTTGTTCGGAAAAAAATAATATTGTTAGCGACAATTATAAAATCACAAATAATGAAAAAATTGGTATCATACCTCCAATTGGAGGAGGTTAATGCTTCATACTGACATTGTAGATAGTAAAGTTAAAAAATTATCATTAATTGATGCTGAAAAATTTATAGCATCCAATGATTTTGGAGCTTCATTAATTTTTAGTGGCACAGTTCGTAATCAAAATAATAATAAAAGTGTTTTAGGTATTACATATGATAGCCATGATGCTTTGGTAATAAAAAGTTTTGAAGAAATTTATAGTGAGGCAGAAGAAAAACTAAACATAAAGAATAAGAGTGTTTTTATTGAACATGCCAAAGGTTACTTAAACTTAGGCGAAATTAGTATTATTATAGCAGTTGCGTGCAAGCATAGAGATGAGGCTTATGTACTATCAAGATATATAATTGAAGAAATTAAAAAAAGGTCTCCTATATGGAAAAAAGAACATTACACAAATAATCAAAGTGATTGGTTAAAAGGAAATCCTATTATTCATGAAAAAAATTAAGTATTCAGAAATAACACCAGAGAAAATTTATAAAAATAGAAGATCTTTTGTTAAATCTCTTGGGTATGGAGCAAGTTCTTTAGCTTTAGCCACAATTCCTTTTGCAAGTCAATCTCAAGCTGATGATAGAAATGAACTTACAAGTTTTAAAGATATAACAACTTATAATAATTATTATGAGTTTGGTACTTCAAAGAGTGATCCTTATGTTAATTCACAAAATTTTAAAACATCACCATGGACACTAAATATTGAAGGAGAAGTTGAAAAACCTATCAAAATTTCTATGGAAGAAATAACCGAAACATTTGTCTCTGAAGAAAGAATATACAGATTAAGATGTGTGGAAGGATGGTCAATGGTTATTCCATGGATGGGTTTTTCGCTAAGTAAATTATTGTCAAAAGTAAATCCAACTAGCAAAGCAAAGTATGTTGAATTTGAAAGTGTTTATGATCCTGAACAAATGAAAGGTCAAAGATATCCAGTTTTGAACTGGCCTTATAAAGAAGGATTAAGAATAGATGAAGCAATGCACCCTTTAACTACAGTTGTAACAGGTTTGTATGGTAAAAAGCTTCCAAATCAAAATGGGGCGCCTCTGAGAATATTTATCCCTTGGAAGTATGGTTTCAAAAGTGCAAAAGCAATTGTTAAGATAAAATTTGTAGAAAAAATGCCGACTTCATCATGGATGTGGGCATCTCCACGAGAATATGGATTTTACTCTAATGTTAATCCTAATGTAGATCATCCTAGATGGTCTCAAGCAACAGAAAGAATAATTGGTAAAGATATTTGGGTGCCAAGAGTAAAAACGCTCATGTTTAATGGTTATGGAGATGAAGTTGCAAATTTATATACAGGGATGGATCTAAAAAAATATTTTTAATGAGAAAATATTTTAAACCAGGTGTATTTATTTTAAGTACAATTCCTTTTTTATTAATTTTTTACAAAATATACTTCAATAAACTTGGGCCAGAACCTGTAAAAGAAATTACTCATTTTACTGGAGAGTGGACTTTAATATTTATCTGTCTAACATTAAGTATGACGCCACTTAAAAGGCTAACTAATTTAAATATTTGGATAAGTTTTAGAAGAATGTTGGGATTGTTTGTTTTTTTTTATGCATCTCTTCATCTCCTTACTTACGTAGGTATAGATTATAGATTTAATTTACAGCCAATAATTGATGATGTTCTGAAAAAAAAATACATCTTTATTGGATTTGCAGCATGGGTATTACTACTTCCATTGGCAATTACATCTTCTCAAATGATGATAAAGTTGCTTAAAAACAATTGGAAAAAATTACACAGATTAATTTACGTAATAGCGATATTTGGAGCTCTTCATTATATATGGTTATCTAAAACAATTTTTTTTAGACCACTAGTATATTTGGTAATAATACTTGTTTTACTTGCTTTAAGAATTAAAATTAAAAATAGGAACGTAAATTATGGATGATAATCTAAAAAAAGAAATTCAATCAGCTACACTTGAAAGATTAATGAAACATTTAGATGAAAGAAAAGATGTTCAAAACATTGATTTAATGAATTTAGCTGGATTTTGCAGAAATTGTTTGTCTAGATGGTATAGAGAAGAAGCTGAAAAAAAAGGAGTAGAAATACCAGATCCTGATGCAAGGCAGCATATTTATGGAATGCCCTACTCTGAATGGAAAGAAAAATACCAGAAGTAACTTTCTATTCAATTCTAGTTAATGTTTGCCTATTTAAGTCTATTTATTGTTTCATTTTTAGCTGCAACAATACTTCCTTTTTCATCTGAGGCTATATTAGCAACTTATCTGTTATCAGAAACTTATAACAAATTTTTGTTAATATTTTTTGCAAGTTTTGGAAATATTTTAGGATCTATTTTCAATTGGTTTCTAGGAATTTATTTCTTAAAATTTCAAGATAAAAAATGGTTTCCTTTTACTAACACACAAATTGATAGATCATCCAGGTGGTTTATAAAGTATGGTAAATGGTCTTTGTTATTTGCGTGGGTACCAATTATTGGTGACCCTATTACTTTTATTGCTGGAACGATGAGAATTAAATTTTTAATTTTTTTATTGCTTGTGAGTTTTGGAAAAATAATGAGATATTTTTTTATTTCTCTTTTAGTCTAGGAAACAATTCAACAAAATTACAAGGTTTATGATTAATATCTAATTGATGTTTAAGGATACCGTCCCAAGCATCTGTTACTCCACCTGAGGATCCTGGTAAGGCAAATATGTATTTACCATTTGACAGAACTGCACAAGCTCTAGATTGAATTGAAGACGTACCAACTGTTTTTAAACTAATAGTCCTAAAAACTTCGCCAAATCCTGGAATATGTTTATCTGCTATTTCATCAACAGCTTCGGGTGTAATATCTCTTCCAGTTAAACCTGTGCCACCAGTTGTAATTATAACATCAATATCTTTATGATTAGTCCAGTCTTTTAGAATTTTAACTATATCTTCTTTATTATCTTTACAAATTTTTCTGTCAATTAATTGATGATTTGCCTCTTTAATTTTTTCAACCAAGATCGCACCAGATTTATCGTTATCAATTGTTCTTGTATCTGTTACAGTTAGTAAAGCTATATTTACAATCATAAATAAATTTTTTTAATGATTATACTTACAATATTTTTTTTTATAACTGCAGTATTATATTCAAGCATAGGATTTGGTGGTGGCTCTACTTATCTTGCATTACTTTTAATTTGGGATGTCCCTTACTATATTTTTCCAATTTTAGCTTTAATTTGTAATATTATTGTAGTTTCTGGAAATTCTATAAATTTTTTAAAATCAAAGAATATTAATTTTAATTTACTTTATCCTTATTTAATTGGTTCTATACCTCTTGCTTTTATAGGAGCATCGATCTCTATTGAAAAAAATTTATTTGAAATTTTACTTTTCTTTATTTTAATATCAGCTGGAGTTTTTTTACTTATTGAAAGCAAATCCTTTAACAAACAAAA
Organism: Candidatus Pelagibacter sp. HIMB1521; assembly: GCF_052047875.1. NCBI lineage: Bacteria > Pseudomonadati > Pseudomonadota > Alphaproteobacteria > Candidatus Pelagibacterales > Candidatus Pelagibacteraceae > Candidatus Pelagibacter > Candidatus Pelagibacter sp. HIMB1521. The sequence continues at coordinate 81,789 of NZ_JBNAIZ010000005.1, forward strand.
AATTGAAATTAAAAAAACACCCCTAGTTTTATCAATATTAATAGGATCAATAATTGGTTTAATGTCTGGTTTGGTTGGTATTGGTGGTGGGATATTTTTAAGTCCTATTTTATTTTTGATGAAAGCAGGGCTTCCAAAACATATAACAAGTACTGCATCCTTATTTATTTTAGTAAATTCAATTTTTGGCATAGGAGGACAATTAACAAAGGATATAGTCTTTAACGAATTTTTAAATTACTGGCCACTATTTATTGCTGTCTTAATTGGTGGCCAAATTGGAAGTTTTTTAAATATAAAATTCCTGTCTAATAAAATATTAGCTCTAATGACTGCATGTCTAGTAATTTTTGTTGCTATAAGAATGGGCATAACACTTATTGCATAAGTTGAATTAATTATTTTTTGATATATTTAATCTCTCATGAAAAATTTTAAACCATTTGGGCCTTCAATAGGAAAATCTAAAATTTCTAAAAAATTTTTAGAAAAACTTAACAAGGAAGTTGATACAAAAATCTTCTCAAAATCCAATGATTATAGTCCAAAATTAGCAAGTCAAATTAGAAAAGAAGTTCAAATTTCTAAAAATTTTATAAAAATAAATTTAGAAAAAGAATTAATAAAAAATATTAAAATTTTTCTAGCTAAAGAAAATATTAAAAAAATTAAAGAAATTAAAATTTTAAACCTGTGGGTCGTTAGCCAATACAAAAATGAGTATAATCCTATACATTATCATGAAGGAGACTTGTCAGGTGTTGGTTATTTAAAAATTCCAAAACGTATGACAAAAAATAAAAATGTTAAAAATAAAAAAATAAAAACCAATGGAACAATTGATTTTATTAATGGACAAAAAGCTTTTCTTTCAAAAAGTATTTTTAATTTGATACCAAAAACAGGTGATCTTTTAATATTTCCCAATTACTTAATGCATACAGCCTACCCATTTAATATTGAGGAAGAAAGAAGATCATTTTCTTTCAATGCTAAAATAATTTTTAATAAATAATTTACAAATTTAAATAATATTATATAAATCAATTTGCCGATTTGATCCTATTGCGGGCATAAACTGCTAAAATGGAAATTCCCAATAGATCTAATTAGCAAGGTAGTTGAACTATATTGTGCACCTGCATGTAGCTTAAGCACTAAAAAAGTGAGGATAAAATGAATAAAGATTTTTTTAAAACAACAAAAATTTTAGATGGTGGAATGGGTCAAGAATTATTGGCTAGAGGTATGGAACCCAAAGGAACTTTGTGGAGTGCAAATGCTTTAATTGAGGAAAAATACCACGACTTAATACTTAATATTCATAATGATTTTATTAAATCTGGAGCTGATGTAATTGTAACTACAACTTTTACAACGAGAAGAAAAAGATTGAGAGAAAATGGAATAGAAGATCAATTTAAATCCTTAAATCAGAAAGCGTGTGAAATTGCACAAAAAGCTAAATTAAATAATCCTCACATTAAGATTGCAGGAGGACTCCCACCTCAAGATTTGACATATGAAGAAGACAAGAGAAGTGAAAAAGAAATCACAAAAGATCATTTGGAATTAGCAGAAATACTAAACCCTTCAGTAGATTTTTTCTATTTTGATGTTTGGAGTAGTATCAAAGAAATTAGATGTGGAATAGAAGCTATTAAAAAATTTAATAAACCATACTTAGTTGGGGCTCATATTTCTGAAGGAAACTCTTTACCAAGTGGAGAAAAAATTTCTGCAATTAATTCAATAATTACTGAAAATTGCCTAGGAGTAATTCTAGCATGTGTTTCACCTGAAAATTATGAGAATAATTTAGATGAAATTCAAAAACTTAAAGTTCCATTTGGTTTCAAATTAAACGGATTTATCACAACTAAACCAAAAGGTGGTTATACTTCTCAGTATAAAGAAAATGATGGATCGAACCCCAATAGTTTTTTAGGTCAAAGAAAAGATTTAGATCCTGAAAAAATATCAATTTTTGCAAAAAAATTTAGAGAAAATGGTGCCACAATTCTTGGAGGATGTTGTGAAACTCGGCCATCACATATAGAGGCAATAAAAAAACACTATTTAAATTTTGTACCTTTTCTTACAAAATAGATACCTGTAGCAACTGCTACCAATGAAATTATAATTTTCGTTGTTATTAATTCTTTTAAAAAGATATAACTTAAAATGGTACCAAATATTGGAATTAAATAAGATACTTGAGATTGAAAAATTAAACCATTGTTAATTAAAATTCTAAATCTCAATAACCAAGCAATTCCAGTAGATACCAACCCAAGATAAATAACTGAAAAAGTAGAATCTAATCTTGGAACAGTTTTCCAAGGTTGTTCAATTAAACATACTAAAGGTAATAATATAATAGTAGCCCAAATCAAAATTGAACTGGTTACATTTTCATTTTTTTTCTTACTTATTTTTAATGTTAAAAGACCTCCAATTACATAACAGGTAGCACCCAACAAAATTAATAATGCTGAAGTAAAGTTATTTTCATTAATTAATAAATTATCTGAAAATAAATAAACTATTCCTGAAAATCCAATTAGAACTCCTGTTGTTCTAATTAAATTAAATTTTTCATTTTTGGTGTAAAAATGTCCTAATACTACTGAGCTAAGTGAAGTTGATGACATTAAAATTGCTGCCAAGTTACTTTGAACAGATTTAACTCCATATGCTATTAAAAAAAATGGAGCTACTAAATTTATAAATCCAATCATTGCAAACCAATACCAATCTTTTGAAAATGCCTCGATTTTAATTTTTTTGTAAAAGCAAAGTAGTAGAACTGGAATTGAACCAAAAAAAACTCTTAGAAATGCAATCGTAACAGGTCCAAATGAATAGGTTGCAATTTTAATATTAAAAAAAGCAGATGCCCAAATTAATGCTAGCAACGTTAATAAACTATAATCAATTAGTTTTGGTTCTCTCATTCAATAATATCTTCTGGTGTTCCGTTTGTTATTTCAATTAACTTATTATAATTTATTTTGAAAACAGCATTTGGATGTCCAGCTGCTCCAAATATATCAGGGAATCTCTCAAGACTTTTATCAATAAAGATTCTACATCGCTTCAAGTGCCCTACTGGAGACACTCCACCAATTGTATATCCAGTATTTTCTTTAACGGCTTCAGGAGATGCCATAGACACGTCTTTTTCATTGAGAATTTTTTTTAATTTATTTAATGAGCAACGTTTGTCTCCAGATACTAAACTTAATATATAATTGTCACCTGCCCTAAAAAGTAAACTTTTAACAATGGCACCAACATTGCAACCCAAAGCTGTAGCAGCATCATTGGCTGTTCTTGCTGTTTTTTCTAAGACGATAACATTTAAATTTTGATCGAATGTTTTAAGAGCTTTTTCTGCCCTTTTTACCGGTTCTTTATTTAGTATTGATTCCATTGAATTTATAAAATTCCCTAATTTGATTGAGTAGATACACTACTTATGTAAAAAATGCATAGGTGTTATTTATTAAATAAGCATTATTTTTTAACTTTTTTTTGCTAATTAGGCTCCATCAAAATTACATAGGAGACAAAATGAGTGCAGAAAACGTTTTAAAATTTATTAAAGAAAAAGAAGCAGAATTTGTAGATCTAAGATTTACTGATCCAAGAGGAAAACTTCAACATTTAACTATGGATGCATCAATAGTGGATGCTGACATGCTCAATGAAGGAGTGTTTTTTGATGGCTCATCTATTGCTGGATGGAAAGCAATTAACGAATCTGACATGATTTTAAAACCAGATGCTGCAAGAATGTTCATGGATCCTTTCACGTCTCATAATACTGTAGTTTTGTTCTGTGATATTTTAGATGCAATTAAAAAAGATCCTTACGAAAGAGATCCAAGAGGAGTTGCAAAAAAAGCAGAGGAATATTTAAAAGCTTCAGGTATTGGTGATAAAGCGTTTTTTGGACCTGAGCCAGAATTTTTTGTTTTCGATGATGTAAGAATTAAAAATGATATGAATGAAAGTGGATTTAAAATAGATAGTAAAGAAGGTCCATATAATTCAGGTAAAGAATATGAAAATGGAAATATGGGTCATAGACCTCAAATCAAAGGAGGTTATTTCCCTGTGCCACCTGTTGATAGTGAGCAAGATATGCGTGGTGAATATTTAAAAAATTTAAAAGAAGTTGGTATTAAAGTTGAAAAACATCACCATGAAGTTGCTCCAAGTCAACACGAACTTGGTATGTATTTTGGAACTTTAGTTGACCAAGCAGATAATGTTCAGCTTTATAAGTATGTTGTTCAAATGGTAACACATTCATTTGGAAAAACTGCAACCTTCATGCCAAAACCAGTTGCAGGTGATAATGGTTCAGGTATGCATATTCACCAATCTATTTGGAAAGGTGATACTCCTGTATTTTCAGGTGAAGCATATGCAGGACTTTCAGAAACTGCATTACATTATATTGGTGGAATTTTAAAACATGCTAAAGCGATTAATGCTTTTGCTAACTCTACTACAAACAGTTACAAAAGATTAATTCCTGGATTTGAAGCACCAGTATTATTAGCATACTCTGCGAGAAACAGATCAGCATCATGTAGAATTCCAATTACTTTAAGTAAAAAAGGTGCAAGATGTGAAATTAGATTTCCAGATGCAGCAGGTAATCCTTACCTAACCTTTGCAGCAATGTTAATGGCTGGTATCGATGGAATTAAAAATAAAATACATCCAGGTGAATCTTTTGATAAAGATTTATATGAATTACCACCAGAAGAAGTAAAAGCTATACCAACTGTTTGTGGATCCTTAAGAGAAGCAATGGAAAGTTTAGATAAAGATAGAGAGTTTTTAACTCAAGGTGGTGTATTTACTGACGACCAAATCGATGCTTATATAGCTCTTAAGTTTGAGGAAATTCATAAATTTGAACATGCACCTCACCCTGTAGAGTTTGAGATGTATTACAGTAGTTAGTATTTAATTACTGTCTGGTTGTTGCAATTGTATCTTTGTTAATACCTTTTTTAACAACGTAATCTTGAGTACCGTTTGCGCCGGTCTCAACTTCTTTACGTAAATCTTTAAAGAAAGTTCTTTCTTTAATTGTGTCTTTTAGGTTTTTAACAAGATTTTTAAATTCAAATTTATTCATACCTATTTATATACACTAGGTATGCGTATAGTGCAATACTGATATGCGTTAAATGGGAATAATCAACTTTTGCTAGATTTTAAAGGATTCTCCGCATCCACATCTCTCAGTTTCGTTAGGATTATTGAATACAAATGAGGAAGATAGCTCCTCTTTTTTGTAATCCATTTCTGTTCCTAGCAAATACATAATAGCTGCAGAATCGACAAATACTTTTACACCTTTTTCTTCAATGACTTCATCATTTGGATTTACTTCTTTCGTATACTCCATGACGTAAGACATACCAGCACATCCTCCTGATTTAACTGAAACTCTTACACCTAAAGAATCTTTTTCTGCATTAGACATAATTTCTTTAATTCTTTCTGCAGCATTATCACTTAATTTAATAATTGGATTCATTATAAATTTAACTCCAATTTTGCAGCTTCTGACATCATGTCCTTATTCCAAGGTGGGTCCCAAACTAATTCAAGATCAACGTCCTCAATACCCTCAACTTGCATTGCGCCATCTTTAACTTCTTTAGGTAAACTTTCAGCAACTGGACAATTAGGAGTAGTCAAAGTCATTTTAATTTTTGCAAATTTATCATCCTCAACTTTAATATCATAAATCAAACCTAGTTCATAAATATTCACTGGTAACTCAGGATCATAAATTTTTCTAATTTCTTCAATAATTTGATCTTTTTTCGACATAATTAATTTTCTGTTTTAACCTCATCAGTTTTATTATCAAAAGCTGAGACTAGCGTATGCCAAGATAGTGTGGCACACTTTACTCTCATTGGATATTGTTTTACTCCAGATAAGCACATTAGTTTTGTTTTTTCATCTTCTTCAAGATTTTCTGATTTAAGCTCAGGATTTTCTTTAATCATACCCAAAAAATCTTCAACAATCTCTTTTGCTTCATTTTCATTTTTGCCTTTAATTAAATCAGTCATTATTGATGCAGAAGCCATAGAAATTGCACAACCACTTCCTTCAAATGAAATATCTTCTACAATTCTTTGTCCATTTAATTTTAAATAGACATGAACGTTATCACCACACAGTGGATTGTTGCCTTTGGCATCTTTATTAAAATCTTCTGTCTTACGAAGATTTCTTGGATTTTTTCCATGCTCTAAAATTATTTCTTGATATAATTCTTTTAAATTCATTTTAAGTTAAATATTTTCTTACAGTTATTTATTGCATCATTAAGTTTATCTAAATCTTCTTTGGTATTATATATTCCAACAGAAGCTCGTGCGCTTGCTGGTATATTAAGTTTGTCATGTAAAATTTGACAGCAATGATGACCAGCTCTTATTGCAACTCCGTCTTCATCTAAAATTGTTGCGATGTCATGAGGATGAACACCTTCTAAAGTGAAAGACAAAACTCCACCTTTATTTTTTGGATTTCCAATTAATTTTACTGAATTATTTTTTTTTAATAATTCCTGGCCATACTCAACTAATTCTGCTTCATGTTTCATAACATTTTCAATACCTACGCTCTCCAGAAATTTAATTGATTGATCAAAAGCAATAACTTGCGCTGTAGCCATAGTTCCAGCTTCATATTTATTAGGTAAATCACCATAGGTAATTCTATCTTTTTTAACCTCTCTAATCATTCCGCCACCACCTTGATAAGGAGGAAGTTCATCCAACCACTTTTTCTTACCATAAAGAACCCCTAATCCTGTGGGACCGTACATTTTATGACAAGAAATTGCATAAAAATCACAATCTAAGTCTTGCATATCTAATTTTAAATGAGGAGCTCCTTGGCAACCATCTACAACAACTATTATTCCTTTTGAATGTGCTAAATCAGTAATTTCTTTTACTGGTAATATTGCTCCAGTCACATTTGATAGATGAGTAATTGAAATTACTTTTGTATTAGGAGTAATTTTCTTTTCAATTTCTTCTAGTGTAATTTCTCCCTCTTCATTTATTTCTGCAAAATTAATTTTTATATTTTTAGATTTTCTTAAAAAATGCCAAGGTACATAATTCGAATGATGTTCTAGTTCGGTAATTAATATTTCATCACCTTCGTTTAAATGATTTTGACCTAATGTATTTGCAACAAGGTTTAATGCTTCGGTAGCACCTTTAGTAAATACTATTTCATTTTTATCTTCAGCATTAATATATTTTTGAACTGATGTTCTAGTATTTTCATATAAATTTGTTGCAGCAACTGCAAGGTAGTGAACACTTCTACCAACATTAGAAAATTGTTTGGTATAAAATTCATTAATTCTATCAACCACTACTTTTGGTTTTTGTGATGAATTTGCACTATCCAAATAAACCAAATCATTATTTTGGATTTTCTCATCAAATATTGGAAATTCTTTTTTAACTTGATCTATGTTCATACATTTATACCTGATAATTTTTTAACTAATTTTTTTACATCTTCATTAGAAATTTTTTCAATTACCTCGTTAAGAAAACCATTTGTTAATAATTTTTTTGACTCTGAATAACTGAGACCTCTAGACATTAAATAAAAAATTGAATTTTCATCAATATTTCCTGATGTAGATCCATGTGAACATTTAACATCGTCTGCATATATTTCTAATTCTGGTTTCGCATTAAATTCAACGCTTTCATTTAACAATAAAGCTCTACTTAATTGGTATCCATCTGTTTTTTGTGCTTCTGGACTTACAAAAATTTTACCTTGATAAATACCTTTTGATTTATCATTCAATACGCTTTTAATTAATTGATAACTTTTACAATTTTCTTTTTTATGATTAATTACAGTTTTTATTTCATGATGTTTTTCATTTTCTAAATTAATAATTCCATTTAATGCAATAGAACCATATTCATCATCTAGATTGCAATTGATATCTTGTTTTATAAATTTAGAACCTTCTGATAAGATAAAATATTCTAAATGACTATTTTTAGATAGATTAATATCTTTGTTGAAATACTTTATATTTTCCGAAGTATTTGAGTCTAGACTATAATTTTTTAAAATTGAATTCACTCCAATCTTAATTTTTTGTCTGAAATTAATGAAATTTTTTTCAGAATTTTCATTTAAAAAATTAACTACACACAATGAACTGTCATCTTCTAAATTAATATCTACTCTAGAATTAATTGCAGAAGACTTTAAACCATCACTCAAATAATTAAATAAAATCAATGGTTTTTTAACATTGTAACCTTTTTTAATAGTAATTTTCGAAACACTTGTAAGAAAGGCTGAATTCAAATTTAAAAGAGTATTTTGATAAATAGTATCATCTAAGTCTAAATTCTCATCAACTAAGATTTTATCTTTGTCTTCGTGTTTAAAATCAAAATCATATAATTTTCCATCAACAAAAGTTATTTTATTATGTTCAAAATCTAGTGGAAAATCTTTTTTTTCAAAAATTTTTTTTTGATCAACAATAAAGTTTAAATTGTCAAAATTTTTTGAAATAATTTGATTTATATCTGAAAATTTCCAATCCTCATTTCTTTTATTTGGTAAGCCTTTTTCAAAATAATTATTAAAATTTTCTTGTTTAATTTTTTTCTGACTATCAGAAAAATTATTTAGACTAATAATTTTATCAAAATTTAATTTAAATTCATTTTGCATTAATTGAAATCCTCATAACCTACTTTTTCTAATTCTTTTGCTAATTCAAAATCACCTGATTTAATAATTTGTCCATTTTTAAGAACATGAACAAAATCAGGTTTGATATAATCTAACAATCTTTGATAATGAGTTATTATTAAAAAAGAATTATTTTTATTTCTTAGTGAATTAACTCCTTCTGAAACTATCCTTAAAGCATCTATATCTAATCCTGAATCTGTTTCATCTAGAATTGATAATTTTGGATTTAAGATAGACATTTGTAAAATTTCATTTTTTTTCTTTTCTCCACCTGAAAATCCAACATTAAGTTGTCGGTTTAAAATTTTTTCATCAAATTTTAGTTCTGCAGATTTTTCTTTTATTAATTTTAAAAATTCAATTGCATCTAGCTCTTTTTCGCCTCTAGCTTTTTTAATTGCATTTATTGATGTTTTTAAAAAAGTGTTTGTATTAACACCTGGTATTTCCATTGGATATTGGAAGGCTAAAAAAATTCCTTTATGAGCTCTTTCTTCTGTTTCTAATTCTAATAAGTTTTCTCCATCAAATGTAACTTTACCATTTATTTCGTAACCTTTTTTACCTGACAAAATATTTGATAATGTGCTTTTTCCAGATCCGTTTGGACCCATAATTGCATGAACTTCTCCAGGTTTAATATCTAAATTTAATCCTTTTAATATTTCTTTTTCATCAATCTTTGCTTTGAGATTTTCTATTGACAACATCTATCCAACGCTCCCCTCTAAACTAATACCAACAAGTTTTTGTGCTTCTACTGCAAATTCCATTGGTAACTGCTGCAGAACTTCTTTGCAAAAACCGTTTACAATTAAACTAACTGCTTCTTCTTGATTTAATCCTCTTTGATTACAGTAATATAGTTGTTCATCACTAATTTTTGATGTTGTTGCTTCATGTTCTATATTTGATTTAAGATTTTTGTTCTTGATATAAGGAATTGTGTGAGCTCCACATTTATTACCCATTAATAAAGAGTCACATTGAGTAAAGTTTCTAGAATTATCAGCTTTTGAAGATATATCTACTAATCCTCTGTACATCATATCTGATTTACCTGCTGAAATTCCTTTTGAAATTATTTTACTTTTTGTGTTTTTTCCTAAGTGTATCATTTTAGTTCCAGTGTCAGCTTTTTGATGATTGTTTGTAATTGCTATAGAATAAAACTCACCTACAGAATTATCACCTTTCAAAATACAACTTGGATATTTCCAAGTGATTGCCGAACCAGTTTCTACTTGAGTCCAAGAAATTTTAGAATTTTTACCTTTGCATAATCCTCTTTTAGTAACAAAATTATATATTCCACCTTTTCCATCCTTATCTCCTGGATACCAATTTTGAACTGTTGAATATTTTATTTCTGCATCATCAAGAGCAATTAATTCAACATTAGCTGCATGCAATTGATTTTCATCTCTCATTGGAGCTGTACATCCTTCTAGGTAGCTTACATAACTTCCTTTATCAGCTATGATTAATGTTCTTTCAAATTGTCCTGTTTCTGATGCATTGATCCTAAAGTAAGTAGACAATTCCATAGGACATTTAATATTTTCTGGAATGTATACAAATGAGCCATCAGTAAAGACTGCAGAATTAAGAGTTGCAAAAAAATGATCAGTTGTAGGGATAACTGATCCAAGATATTTTTTAACTAACTCAGGATGTTTTTGAATAGCTTCAGACATCGAGCAAAATATAATTCCTTGCTTGGTAAGTTCTTCTTTAAAAGTTGTTGCAACAGAAACAGAGTCGAAAACTGCATCCACAGCAATACCATTTAATCTTGCTTGCTCTTGAAGAGGAATTCCTAATTTTTTATATGTCTCTAATAATTTAGGATCAAGATCATCTAAACTTTTTGGTTTATCTTTCATACTTTTGGGAGCTGAGTAGTAGTAAAGATCCTGATAATCTATTTTAGGATATTTCGGTTTCTGCCAATCAGGCTCTTTTAATTGTTTAAATCTTTCAAAAGCTTTTAATCTAAAATCTAACATCCATTGAGGTTCTTTTTTAATATTGGAGATAAATTTTATTACATCCTCATTTAAACCCTTGGGTGCTTTTGTATTTTCTATATCTGTTGAAAAACCATATTTGTAATCTTTCAAACTATCTATTTCTTTCTGCCTACTATCCATACTATACTCTGTTCTCTTTATTATTTTTTAATAAGTCGTTTAAGCTTTTATTTTCAAAAAAAGTATTAATATGAACCTCAAGTTCATCCCATAGATTGTGTGTAATACATTTCGTAGCTTTACCGTTACAACCTTTTTTAGATTCTTTTTTACACTGAACAGTCTTAACTTTCTCATCTACTGCATTGAAAATATTTGTAAGTTTTATTTCACTAGGGTCTTTTGATAAAATGTAACCTCCTTGATTACCTCTAATACTTTTCACAATTTGATTTTTTTTAAGTTTTGAAAATATTTGTTCTAAAAAATCTAATGAAATTCCTTGTCTTAAAGAAATGTCTCTTAATGATACAGGGTTGATATTATCAAACCTTGCTAGATCAACTAATGCCATTACGGCATATCTTCCTTTTGATGTTAGTTTCATTTTTACCCTTAAAATATGGGTTTTTATACATACCCGACTAAAATGGTCAAGTTTATAAAGTAAAAAAAGACTACCATTTTGTCGCTCAGTTGTGATAAACGTACATTTTTTTTGAGAACAATAATCAATTGCATATATGGATAATAAAATTTTAGAAATTTTCATACCTGGACCTGCTGGTAGATTAGAAGCTAAATATTATAAAAGTAAAAAAAATACTTCTCCTATTGCATTAGTCCTACAGCCTCATCCACAGTATGGGGGAACCATGAACAATAAAGTAGTTGTAGATACATTTCATACATTCATGGAAAATGATTTTTCAGTTTGCAGAGTAAACTTCAGAGGAGTTGGAAAAAGTGATGGAGAATTTGATAATGGTCAAGGTGAACTGGCAGATGCTGCAGCAGCATTAGATTGGTTGGAAAGAGAAAATTTTGATAATTCGCAATGTTGGGTTTCAGGATTTTCTTTTGGTTCTTTGATTGCAATGCAGCTGCTTATGAGAAGACCAGAAATAAATAGATTTATAGCCATATCTCCACAACCTAATGTCTATGATTTTTCTTTTTTATCTCCATGTCCAACATCTGGGATGGTTGTTTATGGAAAAAAAGATGAGTTGGTGCCAGTAGAATATATTACTGAATTGGATAAAAGATTAAGCGCTCAAAAAGGTATCAAGGTTGAATTTCAAACTATAACAGAAGCAAATCATTTCTTTTCTAAAACTGATGACGCTTTAACAAAAACTTTGGATAAATATATAAAAAAAGAAACAGCTTTATATTAATAATTATTTACTAGTTTACCTCCAATGACTGGGGCATTACATCTTGTCGTACTTGGAAAAGAAATTGGTAAATTTAATTTAGATCTGATTGCTAAATAAGCAAATGCTTGGGACTCGATATAATCTCCATTCAGTTGAAAATTATCTATCACATCAAAATTATTCTTATTTAAATTTGAATTTCTAATAATTGATTCAATCAAAAATTTGTTCTTTCGACCTCCACCACAAAATAAATATTTGTTAGAATTATTTTTATTTAAAAATTTTATTCCTTCTGCAATCAAATATGCTGAGAATTCTGTAATTGTTGAACACCCGTCTTCTAAAGATAAACCTCTTGCAAAAGATATATCAAATTCTTTTACATCAAGTGATTTTGAATAAGTCTCAATTTTGAAATTATCTATTACTTGATTTAGAATTAATTGATCAATTTTTCCAGATTTTGCAATCTTACCATCTTCATCAAAGGTTAAATTTGAATTATTCCTGATCCATTCATCTATCAAACAATTACCTGGGCCAATATCATAAGCAATTAAATCATTTTCTATATTATTGGAAATATCATTTATTATTGTAGCATTGGATATTCCTCCAATGTTAACAATGCAAATAGGTTGAGCTGAATTATCTTTTTCTTTATTTAAAAAATTATTAACTAACAATCTGTGGTAAATTGGTGTTAGAGGTGCTCCTTGGCCATTGTTATCAATATCTGCTTGTCTAAAATCGTAAATTACTTGTTTTTTTAATAATTGAGATAACAAATTGCCATCACCTAGCTGTTTAGTAATTTTAATTTGAGGGTTATGAAAAATCGTTTGACCATGGAAACCTATAAGATCAATTTCTATTCCATTTTTAAATGCTATTTTGCTGATCTTTTCAGCATGAAAAATAGTTAAAGCTCTCTCCAAATCACTCAATTCCTTAGAATATTTTGTCAAATCTTCACTACTTTTAATTTTGTCTCTTAAAGTTGATAATTGCCTATAGAGATCAATATCGTACTCAAAGTATTGATCAAAAATTAGTTCTACCTCATCATATCCGTCAGATTTAATTATTGAAACATCGACTCCATCCATAGATGTGCCACTCATTAAGCCCATAGCTGAAAATAATTTTTTTTTCATTGATATTATTTTTAAAAAAAATTTGTATATAGTAACTATAGTCTTATGAATAAATTTTTAAAAGAATTTAAAGATAGAAGATATTTCTATCAATGTACTAGTGAAGCTGACTTATCTAATTTATTAGATAAAGAAAAAATTAAAGCTTATATAGGATTTGATTGTACCGCTGAAAGTTTGCATGTTGGTAGTTTGTTGCAAATCATGTGTTTGAGATTGTTACAAAAAAATGGTCACCGGCCAATAGTATTGTTAGGAGGTGGAACAACAAGAATAGGTGATCCCTCAGGAAAAGATAAAACAAGAAAAATTTTAGATGAAAATGAAATTGAAAAAAATATTAAAAATATTCAAAATATCTTAAAAAAATTTCTAGACAGTGACGATCCAAAAACTTCACCTATTTATGTCAATAATTATACCTGGCTTAAAGATTTAAATTATATTTCTTTTCTAAGAGATATAGGAAAACATTTTACCATTAATAGAATGCTTACATTTGATAGTGTAAAGCTAAGATTAGAAAGAGAACAATCACTTAGTTATATGGAATTTAATTATATGATACTCCAAGCCTATGATTTTTTAGAATTAAATAAAAAAGAAAATTGTGTTCTACAAATAGGTGGTTCTGATCAATGGGGAAACATTGTAAATGGTGTTGAACTTATTAAGAGATATTCTAATAACCAAACATATGGATTAACAACACCATTAATTACTCTAGCCACAGGTGCAAAAATGGGAAAGACTGAAAATGGTGCTATTTGGTTAGACGAAAAATATTTATCAGCTTATGACTACTGGCAATTTTGGAGAAATGTTGATGATCGGGATGTAATTAAATTTTTAAAAATGTTTACTGATATTGATATAAGCGAAATCAATGCTTTAGAGGAAAAAAATATTAATGAGTTAAAAATATTGTTAGCAAACAAAGCCACAGCTATGTTGCATGGAGAAGATGCTGCTCAAAATTCTGCACAAGCTGCAAAAGAAGCATTTTCTGGAAATTCTTTGGGCTCTAACTTACCAAGTGTTAAAATTGAAACAAAACAATTAGAAAATAATGTCAATATAATTGATTTAATAATTTTATCTAAAGCAGAAAATTCAAAAAGTGAGATAAGAAGATTAATTAAAGGTAAAGCTATTAAGATTAATGATGCTGTAGTTTCAGATGAAAAATTTATTATTAATCAGGAACTATTCACAGAGAATTATTTAAAGCTTTCTATAGGTAAAAAAAGGCATATTAAAATTGAATTAAGTTAGTTTCTTTTAATTTTTTCAAGAGTTCTAGTTATAAACCTTGGAGTTAATGTTTTTATTGGGTTTACTGATGTTTCAAGATCTTTTGGTGGTCCTTTTATTTTAAAACTTACTCCAAAAACACCCTCTCCTGTTTTATCACCAACTAAAATTTTACCTAATAATGGAATTTTACTTATTGTTTTATTTATAGTTGTTGCTGGTACCAAAGTCCCCCTTAGACTTATCAATTTTTCTTCTTCTACATAACCACTCATTAATATTGAAATAGCTGGGCCAATTGCATAAAGTTCATCTATTGTCATTAGATTTTTATGGTTATTGAATTTCATCTCAAACTCATCAAATCTTATTCCTTCTCCAGTTAAAATATCAGCAATTCCTTGTAGGGAAGCTAGTGTTAAAATTTTTGTTAATGCTGGTACCTCTTTTAACTTAAAGTCATAAATTTTAAGATTTGATACTGATTTTTCATTTTTTTTTGTTGATATGAAATCCAAGTTGCCTTCATCAAATCCTTTTATAAATTTATATCTTTTCACCAATGGTTTTGCTCTAGATGAATAAAGTTTAGTTATTTTTTCACTGTTATTCTTTGTTTCAATAGAAAAAATTATATTTTTATTATTTTCAAAATTTGCAGATAAATTTGCATCAACAACTTTGTTATCTTTAATCAAAATTGACCCTTGTAAATTTTTAACAAAATTAATTTCATCTATATAAATTTTATTCAGATTTAAGTTCAATTTAAAATTATTCTTAAAAATTTTATTTTCTTTTTCTTTTTTACTCTCAAGTAAATTTGTTACAATTGAATTAGCGTTTAAGAACAATCCATTTAATTTATAATGATTTTCATTTTGTCTTTGAATAATAAACTGATTTTCTTTATTTTCAGTATCAATATAATCAAAATCAATTTTATCAAACCTGTCTATTAAATAATCTTTATCCAATATTAAATTATTAATCTTAATTTTATTTGCATTATCTGTGATGTTTATATTTTCAAAATTTAAATTTTTTGAATTTCTTAATATTCCAGCGACTGCTAAATTTGTTTTTTTATTTATATTTTTTTTATAATTTAAATTTTTAATTTCAAAATCTGTTTGATTTAAAACTAATTTTAAATCAAAATTGGTTTTTTCTTTATCATTAAGAACAAAATAATTTATTTCATCATAGTTTTTATCAATTTTTATATTTCCGTTACCTGAAAGAGTTAATGAACCATTTTTATATTTAATATTGAGTTTATGATTTTGAAGGTTGAGAAATTTTTTAGTAGATGGGAAAAATTGTTTTAAGAATTCTTGATTTTTTAAATCAACACTTTTTAGATTAATCTCAGATATGAATTCAAAATCCTTATCATTTTTGTTGTAAAAATATTCAATATAATCAAAATCTTTATTAAGTTTTACTTTACCTTCACCTTTGAGTGTAAAATCTTTGTTTTTATACTTTAAATTTATTTTATGATTTTCAATATTAATTTGATCCTTAATAAGTGGAAAATATTCTTGGATAATTTTTTGATTTTTTAATGTTCCTTTTTTAACATTTAAATTAGTTTCAAATTCAATATCATTTTGATCTCTTTTAAAAGTATATTCAATTTTATTTGTTTTATTATCTAACTTAAATTCTCCTACACCATTAGCTATAAGAGCTTTGTTTTCATAAATTAGTTTTAATTTATGATTATCTAATAAGATTTCACTATTTTGATTTGAAAAATAATTTGGAATTAAATTATTGTCATAAATAACTTTTTTAAAATTTATGTCAGAGTCTATTTTTAAATTAGTTAATTTAAATTTATTAGTTATTTCAAAATTAAAAATATTCTCAGAACTAAAC